>DAIEPS010000020.1 GCA_027348305.1 Anaerolineaceae bacterium
ATCTAACCACTAAAGGATAAATATCATGGTACTCAAAAAAACTGATCGTAAATTTGGATTCAATACCCGTCAATTACATGCTGGACAAGCTCCTGACCCAACCACAAATTCAAGGGCTGTACCGATCTACCAGACCACAGCTTATCAATTTAATAGCAGTGAACACGCTGCCAACCTCTTTGCACTAACCGAACAAGGCAATATTTATACCCGCATCATGAACCCCACCAATGATGTATTTGAACAGCGTGTCGCCGACCTCGAAGGCGGCGTGGGCGCATTGGCTGTTGCATCAGGGCATGCCGCCCAATTCCAGGCTATCTTCACCCTGGTTGGCGCCGGGGATCATATCGTCTCGGCATCCACACTGTACGGCGGTACCTACAACCAATTTGTCTATTCATTCCCGCGGTTGGGCATTGAGGTCACACTGGTGGACCCCTCCGACCCTGAGAATTTCCGCAAGGCCATCCGTCCCAATACCAAGATCCTTTACGGGGAAGCGCTGGGCAACCCGGGAATCAACGTTTTCCCGATCGAAGAAGTGGCAGCCATCGGCAAGAAGTACGGCATTCCGCTGATCATCGACAACACCTTTGCCACACCTTACCTCTTCAGACCGTTCGAGTGGGGCGCCAACATTGTGGTGCATTCTGCCACCAAGTTCATCGGCGGACACGGCACCTCCATCGGCGGTGTGATCGTGGATGGCGGCAACTTCGAGTGGAAGGGTAATCCGCGCTTCCCCAACTTCAACACGCCTGACGACAGCTACCACGGGCTGGTCTACGCCGACCTGGCCGCTGCGGGCGTCCCTCCGTTCATCACCAAGGCGCGCGTACAGATCTTACGCGATTACGGCGCTTGCCTCTCGCCTTTTAATTCCTTCCTCTTTTTGCAGGGGCTTGAAACCTTAAGCTTGCGGCTTGACCGGCACGTGGCCAATGCGCAAAAGGTGGCCGAGTTCCTCGAACAGCATCCCAAGGTGGACTGGGTAGCCTATCCCGGTTTGAAAAGCAGCAAGTATTATGAGGCGGCGCAAAAGTATTTCCCCAAGGGACCAGGTGCGATCCTCGGGTTTGGCGTCAAGGGTGGTGCCTCAGCGGGTAAGAAATTTATCGAGAGCCTCAAGCTCTTCAGCCACCTGGCTAACGTGGGAGATGCCAAGAGTCTGGCGATCCATCCCGCCACGACCACGCATGCCCAGTTGAATGAAGAGCAGCAGCGCTCCGCCGGGGTCAGCCCCGAGTTCATCCGCTTGAGCATCGGGTTGGAAGATATAGAAGACATCTTGTGGGATCTTGACCAGGCCTTGCAGACTGTTTAAGAACCATAAGTCCCTCCTACACAACACCCCCGGCGATACTTACCGGGGGTGAGTTAATTAGTAAATCATTGACTTTAGTACTAAATAGTAGTACTATATTGCTATGAGTAAAAAGCCAAAGAGAATCTTTGAACTCATTTTTGAAAAACCTGATCGGTAAGATATAGATTGGGATGATTTTATTAATTTGCTGGTTTTCCTGGGTGCGACAATTCGACAACAAGGCGGTTCAGCACATGGAATCAAATTAAATGGTGAATATGCCGTATTTCACAAGCTGCACCCCGGGCATACCATTTATCAAAGTGACTTAAAAAGAATAAGAAGATTTTTGCTCAATGCAGAAATATAAGAAGTGGAGTAATGTTATGTTGAAATATAAGGGATATATTGGTAATAACATTGAATATGATGCTGAGGGGAAGATATTTACAGGCGAAGTTTTGGGTCTGCGGACAGTATTAGCTTTTCAAGGAAGAACTCCTGATGAGGTTGAAAACTCATTTATCGAAACGATTGATCTTTATTTGGACATGTGTAAGCAAGATGGTCTTTCACCTGAAAGACCTTATTCCGGCAAGTTCAATGTAAGAATTTCTCCGGAATTGCATAGAGAAATTGCCCTTTTAGCTTCTTCCGAGAAGATGAGTATTAATGAATGGGTAATCGAGGCTTTTGAAAAAGCAGTGCAATGAAACAACTTTTCGGAACTTGTTGATTACAAATCAACAAGTTCCGAAAAGGCAGAGAATTTTGCCAACAGGGTTATTGCAAAATCCGAACTTGGTAGAACAAACCCGGAATTTTTTATCTCAACAACGCTGCGAAGAACAACAGCAGCAGGCTTCCCAATAATCCACGACGCGGCCGTAGCGGTCGAATTCAAAATGGCAGCAGGTGAGCAGCGAGTCTTTGATCTTCTGGCGGGCACGCTGCACGCGCGATTTGGCACCGGAGAGGGAAATGCCCATTTTGTTGGCAAGGTCCTGCTGGGTGAGTCCTTCGTATTCCGTCATGAGCAGGGCTTCGCGATACGGGGACGGAAGCTCATTGACCATCGCGATCATGGATCCTGAAAGTTCGGCAACAGCATCAGCTTCAATAAAAATATCCTGCGGATCAACCAGGGTTTCAGGCAGTTCGGTGTGATTACGTCTGGAGCGGTAATGGTCGATGATCACGTTGCGGGTGATCTGGTAGAGCCAGCTTTCCAGTTTTTCAGAATCTTTCAATGTGGACATATTCTGATGAACACGCACAAAAACTTCTTGTAGCAGATCATCGGAAGTACTTTCATCCTCAACGCGACGGAGGATGAATGACTTCAATTTTGCGCTGGTTTGTTCCCAAATGGATTCCAAAGTGAGCATGATGATTATTTTCCTTTAATCATGCCCTATCATATCATTGACTGTAATCAAAAGAAGGAGATGGCATATGCCATGCTCCTTCTTTTGCATTGGAGATTCTCTAGAATAAACTGGCAGCCAGCAGCATATTGTAGGCGTAACCGAGGATGATGGAGCCAACCCATAAAGTAGCGATCACTACCGCGATGACTTTCCAACGTGCGATGGCCAGTGCGCCCATCACCGCACCGATGGAGGTGCCCGACCCGGTAACCATGAAGGCCAATGCAGCTCCCTGGCTCATGCCGCCATCGATCAAAGCACGGACGAGGGGCAGCGAACCTTCAGTATTTATATAGAAGGGCAGACCTAGAGTGGCTGCCAATGGCACGCTGTAGATGTTCCCCGAACCAAAAAGGGCCGTGATCCATCCGGCAGGGATCAACCCGTTCAGGAAGAAACCAATGAAGGCGAAACCGACGAACATGAGCAGCAGCTTGGGAGCCGTGGACATGAAGGCTTCTGAAACGGCCTGCCAGGTAAAGTGTTGTTTCAGTGATAATGATTTTGGTTCTGAATCGGCAGGCGCCGATCCGCAGCCGCAAGAGAGAGCAACAGCAGGTTGGGTGACAGCCACCGACCCACAACCGCAGGCGGCAGGTGCCGAAGCGGGAGCCAGGGCAGCAGTCCCACAGCACGAAGTGGTATTGTCAACACTGACCGGGCGGTTGATGATGTAGCTGGGCTGTGTAGTGCATCCACAGGCAGGGTTGGCAACCGAAATTTTGAGAGCTTTCTTTTTTGGTTCGGGTTCCTCAAAGCGGGACTGGTTCTTCAATAATTTTTTGCGATCCAAGAAGTCGCCGATCAGTCCGCCTGCCAGACCGAGCAGGATCGAAGATACAAAGAAGGCAATGGCAAACGGCCAGCCGAACAACCCGGCGCTGTAAATCAATTCTTCAGGGGAGGTCAGAGGAGAGGCTACCATGAAGGCGATGATCGGCGCCCAGGGCATGGCGGTGGCCATCATCCCCAGCAGCACTGCCGTGGTGCCGCAGGAACAAAACGGGGTGGTCACAGCCACAGCGACGGCTCCCAAGACGCCCACCTTGTTGTGTTTCAAGAGAAATTCAGAGGCTTTTTTGGGGTCCATGACGATCTTAAGACCGACCGCCACCACGATGCTGATGAGCAGGTAAGGCCAGTTGTGCATCAGCGAAGTGCCCAATTGGGATAAGGCTTTGAGAAAAACAGTAAAGATAAAGTCCATTTTTGATACTCCTTATTGGTTGATTTAATTACGTAGACGGAGGAATTCAAAAAAGGACGCAAAATTGAGGAAATTCGGGAAACTCGCAAAGTTAACCCCAAAAAGGATATAATCTTTGACTCTGACCATTTATTTCTGACGGGATGAATTGTTTATGGCTTTGATCAGTTTACAAAATGTCAGCCTGGGTTTTGGGGGACCTTTGCTGCTTGAAGATGTCAACCTGCAGATCGAAACCGGTGAGTGGATCGGCTTGCTGGGACGCAACGGCATGGGTAAATCCACGCTGATGAAATTGATCAACGGTGACATTCTGCCGAAAAGCGGGCAAGTAGCGCGGCAGCAGAACGTGCGCACGGCTTATATGCCGCAGGAAGTGCCGCTGGGCATGACCGGCATCGTGCATGATATTGTGACTTCAGGGTTTGACAGCCTTGAAAAAAGTGTGGATGAACATTGGCAGCGCCAGCTTCAAGTGGACCATGTGATCTCGCGCATGGGGCTGGACGGTGAAGCCAGTTTTGATATACTTTCAGCCGGTTTGAAACGCCGGGTGCTGCTGGCTCGCGGATTGGTGAACAACCCCGACCTGCTGCTGCTCGACGAACCCACCAACCACCTGGATATCGATTCGATCGCCTGGCTTGAAGATTTTCTTGCGCGATGGGGGGGCACGTTGTTCTTTGTCACCCACGACCGGCAGTTTCTGACGCGTATCGCCCACCGTATCGTTGAATTGGACCGCGGTCGACTCTTTGACTGGAATTGCGACTACGGCACCTTTGTCAAACGCAAAGAGGCTATGCTTGAAAATGAAGCCGAGCACAATGTGCTTTTTGACAAGAAACTGGCCCAGGAAGAAGCCTGGATCAGACGCGGCATTGAAGCGCGCCGTACGCGCAATGAAGGCCGTGTACGTGCACTGAAACGTCTGCGAGAACTGCGCAGCGAAAGACGCGAAAGTGCAGGCAAGGCCAAGATACAGCTGCAGGAAGTCAAACGTTCAGGCAGGCTGGTTATCGAAGCGGAAAACCTGACCTATGCCTACGATGACAAACCGATCATCAGAAATTTTTCCACCATCATCCAACGCGGAGACAAGGTGGGCATCATCGGGCCGAATGGTTCGGGCAAGACCACCCTGATGCGCCTACTGATGGGGGAACTCACACCGAACAAGGGCATGGTTGAGCTGGGCACAAACCTTGAAGTTGCCTATTTTGATCAACTGCGGTCGCAGCTCGATGAATCCAAATCGGTGCTGGATAATGTGGGCCAGGGGCGGGATACCATCATCATCAACGGCAGAAGCCGCAATGTGATGGGATATCTTGAGGACTTTCTGTTTACCAGAGAAAGGGTTCAGGCGCCCATTACTGCTCTATCTGGCGGTGAACGTAACCGACTCCTGTTGGCGCGCCTGTTTGCGAAGTCGACCAACCTGTTGATCATGGACGAACCCACCAACGACCTGGATATTGATACGCTCGAGATCCTGGAAGACCTGCTGCTGGAGTACTCAGGCACACTGCTGCTCGTCAGTCACGACCGCGAGTTTTTGAACAACCTGGTCACCAGCACCATTGCCCTCGACGGAAAGGGGAACGCTGTCGAGTATGTCGGCGGTTATGATGACTGGGTCAGGCAGAGCCAGGCAGTGTTGAAACCTGCTTTGCCGGTAAAACCTGTCAAGGCTGTTGTGGTAAACCCAAAAACAGAAGTCAGGCCCGACGGGAACCGCAAGCTGAGTTACAAGGAACAGAAGGCACTCGAAGCACAGCAGCAGGAACTGGCAGAACTGCCTGCGCGTATTGAATCATTGGAAGAGGAACAGGCCGAGATCGGGAGAAAAATGGCCGAAGCCGCGTTTTATCAAGGGGATGCAGACGAGATTGCAAGGACGGCTGCCCGGCTAAAGGAAATTGAAGAGGAATTATCTTCAGCCTATTCGCGCTGGGAAGAACTGGATCACGCTTAACTCAATGGTTTATTGAAATGGCTCTTTTATGCAGTATAACTGGATTTCCCTGGACCGGATTTTCAGCCAGGGAAATCTTTATTTTCATTTCACTTTGTATTATGGAAAATTGACGAAGTGAATTTTGAATGGCTTTTTCGACGCTTTCAAATTCATCACCGAAAATTCTGACCGCCAGTGATAAGGTCGATTTCTGATAAGACGCCGAAAAATCCAACACTTCTCTGATCTGAAATAGTGCTTCATCCAGCATTGACTGGATTAACAGACCCGATCCAAGATGAATTCCGGCACCCACCCGGTGGGTGATGCGCTCCAACCGAGGAATGAATGAACCGCATGCACAGGCGCCGGTGATCAAACGGCTGAGATCGCCGGTGCGGTAGCGGATGAGCGGCATGGCGCTGCGGGTGAGGGTTGTGATCACCACCTCCCCATGTTCACCTTCCGGCAACACCTGGCCGGTTACAGGGTCGATGATCTCGACGTAGAGATCCGCGGCGCGCAGGTGAAAGCCCTGATGCGCCTCGCATTCCACGCCGCCGCCGAGGCCGGTTTCGGTCATGCCCCAGTGGTCGAAGACTTCGCAGCCCCAGATGGATTGCAGGTTGGCACGGATGGTATTGGCCAAAACGTCAGTTGAGGTCAATACGCTGCGGATCTGTTTTTTAGGCAGAATCTGAAAGGCTTCGTCCCAGCGGGCCAGACGGTGAAGGTGGACGGGGGCGCCGACCAGCAGGTTGGCATCCAACTCGCGGATAAGCCGCAGCACCTTTTCTTCATCGTCCACGGGGCCGTAAATGGTGGCAGTGCAGCCCAGCCGCTCAAGGCCGATCTTAAGCAGGTCGCCCACGGTACCGGGGCGCAAGCCGGGCAGCAGAATGAGCACACGGTCGCCGGGTCCGGCCAGGGTGGACATGCCAACCTTGAAGAAATCCACGGTCAGTTCCTGGTCGGCGGCGCTGAAGAAGACGCGTTTGGATTCCCCGGTGGTGCCGGAAGTAGGCAGGGTGACGATGCGCTGCACATCATCCTGAGACACACAGACGAAGCGGTTCGGGTCTGCCCGCAGATCGTCCGCAGTGGTGAAGGGGAAGGCCGAAAAATCGTTGAACGAGGTTATGGTCTTGGAGGTGTTGGCAAGCCGCTCACGGTAGAAACGGCTGTGTTCGTATGTGTAGTGTATTACCCAATTCAAGCGTTCCAATTGATGGCGCTCAAGGGTGGTGCGGTTGAAATCCACTGCAGGGCAGCCGATACATTGCGCGATCCATTCGTGCAGCGGGGTGATCTTCATGGCCGGGGACGGTAAAGCGCCTGCCCATGTGTGTTGGTGAGGTTGTAGGCGCAAAAGGGAACAAGGTCCCCGTTGGGGGCGGCAACGGCGATGCAGCAATCCTGCAGCAGTTCGAGGTCGAGGTTCCAGGCATCCTGAAAGGCCATGCCCGAGATGGAAAAGTGATGGGTTCGGGCACGCTCGAGCACTTCGTCCCAGCCGCCCAAAGACAGGTTGGAGGATGAAATGGTTTTGGGGGCTTGATAGGTCCAGTGTTTGGCAACAAACGCACGCGAACGTTTGACGCCCTCTTTGGCGCTTTCGGGTTTGTGACAATCGCAGCCTGCTTCAGGTTCCCGCAGCGGCTTGAGCGACCCGTCAGGTTGGATGATGTAGTTAGCGGTGAAAGAACAGTAGGAGTTCTCGCTGCCCTTTGGGTGAAAGTCCTCCAGATGCACCAGCCCTTCGGTTTGAGACTCCATGCCGCTGAGTAGTTCCGGGAGTGTGATGCGGTCCTCATTGCGCGGAGGTTGGGGGTAACGCCCAAAGTAAGCCACGGGTTGGAAGTGGATGCCTTTAACCGCGGGTTGATGTTGCAGCGCGAAACGAAGTATCCCTCCCAAATCGTGATCATTGACCCCGGGCACGATGGTGGGCACAAGGATCACGCCAAGTTGCAGTTCCGCACAGTTCTGCACGGCCTTGATCTTCTGCTGCAAGATCGCCCGTCCGCGGATGGTTTGATAAATGGCGTCGTCTGTGCCGTCAAACTGCAGGTAGACTACGTCCAGGCCGGCTTCTTTCAACTGGCGCAAATAGTCGATGTCCTCCGCGAGACGCAGCCCGTTGGTGTTGACCTGGAAATAGTCAAAACCAAGCGCTTTGCCCATGCGGATGATCTCAGGCAGGTCGTCGCGCAGGCAGGGTTCTCCGCCTGAAAGCTGAATGTTATAGGGTCCGCCCGCCTGCAGCATGCGCTTGTACCACAGTTCAACGAGAGACAGATCAGTGTCGGAGGATGGGGCGAGACTGGAGGAGGCAAAACATATCGGGCAGCCCAGGTCGCAGCGCTGGGTGACCTCAAGCAGCACACAGCAGGGTTCCTGGCGGTGCGCGGAGCACAAACCGCAGTCGAAGGGGCAGCCGGTTTCGGGTTGGTGGAAGGGTTGGGTGGGATGGTTGGGAATCTTCTCGCGCATCCAGGAGGGGTAGGCTGGCAATCCGCGCCAGACGATGGCCTTGAAAAAACCGTGTTCGGGGCAGGTCTTCTCGAGGTAGACTTCGTCCGCGTAAAAGACGCGTGCGGCGGGGATGCGTTTGAGGCAGACCGGGCAGACGCTGGCGGTTGGGATGGCTTCTTGAAGATTATTCTTCGTAGCGGGTGCCGTTGAGATCAAAGCCATATTCCACCAGGAGGTCTTTGGATTTTTGCCAGACGGATTTGATAATCTCGGGGCAGCGCAGCGGAATATTGGACTGTTTGCCTTCCAGGATCTGGTCGCAGTTTGTGCCGTTGTACTGTTTGCCGATGGTGGCTTCAAACCATTCCACCAGTTCGAGCAGCATCAGGTTGAGGCGTTCGTCCTCCGGTTCGTCGGGCTTGCCCTTACCGGCGTAAAGTCCAAGCAGGCAGGCGCCGCCAGTCAGGGCGCCGCATAAATTTCCACTGAAGCCCACTCCGCCGGCAAGGGACTGCATGCTCCTGACCAGGTCGGGGTTGGAGATGCCCTGCAGTTCCATGCCCATCAGCATCAGGATCTGGCTGCAGTAGAACCCCTGCGTTTTGAGTTGTGTGATCTTATCAAGGTCATTCATATTGGCTCCTTGAAAATCATCCCGCTTTTTGAGCGGTCATCCAATAATATCCCAGTTTGAGTTGGCTGCCCAAAGTATCAGCCAGTTCCCGGGCAGACCCTTCACACGATGAAAGCTGTTGGTAGAAGGCATCCAATGACCCGAGTTTGAATACCATGCGCGCCAGCCACTGCTTGAAGGCAGGCGTCTGATCCCGCCAGGCGCAGATGGCGAAGCCTGCATTTTTCATCTGTCCGCGGAGTTGCGCTTCGGTTTGAGCGCCTGAGAGACAAGAAGCGCCTGCGAGGCAGTTTCGCGCCTGCGGATCCTTCAGTTCGCGGATGTAGATATCCGTGACCACCAGCCACCCCCCAGGACGGAGTAGGCGGCCAAACTCTTCGAGGGTATTCTCCGCTTCGTTGGAGAGGGAGAGTGCGCATTCCATGAGGACGGCATCCTGGCTGGCGGAGGGCAGCGGCACCTGGCCGCAGTTAGCCTGGATCAACGGCAATTCCGAACCCGGCTTTAACATCTCCATGGAGAGGTCCAATCCTTGTGCCTTAAAACCCTGCTCACGCAGGTAACGAAGGGTGGTGCCTGATCCGCAGGCCGCATCCAACATGGATGCACCCGCAGTCAGGTTGGCGCTTGCCAATGCGGCTTTGGTCAATTCCAGTCCACCCGGACGGTTGACGTGCAGGCAGGTTTCATTTTCTGATTCAAGTTGAAAGAGAGAACACCGGGCGCATTCCGGCATTACTTGTCTTCCATCAGTTTTTCGACTTCAAGCATCTTACCGAGCGCCAGTTCGGCCGGCACGAGGGGACGCTTGCAGTTCTTGCACACCAGCAGGTCAACGGGGTAACCGGAACCCAGGTAGCTGACATTGACCGAAGCTACTTCAAGCAGTGAACCGCACTTCCCGCAGGTCCATTGACCTTTGAGAGATTCCAAAGAGGGGTTGCTCATCAGGCACCTCCTTCAAGTTCCATACGGTGACTGTAAGCGTTATGTACCTTCCAGGTGTCACCTTCATGCGAATATTCGACCCAGTAGGTGATCAGGTTGGGCTTGTAAAAGGCCAGTGTGTGGCCTGTCTGTTGGTTTTTGAAGCTTTCACCGGTGGTCTCGGCGTGTTCGATGACCTTCTGCACATCCTCGATCAGGATCAGGCGGTCTTCGAGGGTGGCGCGCAGTTCGGGCGTGAGCAGCAGCATATAGCTTTCATAGGATTCAGTCATGGGTTGATCCCTTTCTGCTATTAACTTAATCATTTTTTGTTTGGCGCGCAGACGGTTCTCGTGACGCTGCGAATAATCAGGTCCTTTGCGGCGGGCGAGTTGGTCGAGGTCCTTGCCGTAGACTAGGTCAAGCAGGTGAAGGGTGCTTTTACCCTTGCCGGCCAGCAGGTCGCGGCACATTACGCAGTAGGTCAGGTAATCCGCGTTGTCTTCGGAGGCGCGGCGATTGAGAATGTCATGCACCAGTTCGGGATGCGCCAGCCAGGCCACGCCGCCGTATCCGCAGCACTCGGTGAGGTCGCGGGACATTTCAAGTTCGTGGTGGACGATGCCCATAGCATCCAATCCGCTGCGAACGGCATCCTGCCAGGCCTCCACATGCCGGCTGGTGCACGGGTCGTGGATCGCCAACGGACGGGTGTATTGGCGGCCTGTGGGGAAGAGGTTGTGCTCTTCAAATACCTGCCAGGCGGATATTGTTTCCATTTCGGGTAGGGCGGTGGAGAACATGCGCAGGCAGCTTGTGCAGGCCAGCACCAGTTTGGGCTTGCCGAGGGCGAGCCACTGGGTTTTAAATTCCTGCATGGTTTGGGTGAAGAGGTTCTCTTCGCCGGACCAATCCGCGGGGGCGCCGCAGCAGCGCAGCATCACGCCCAGGTTGGGCAGTGCGGACGCCAGCGACTGGTACAACTGCGGAATGTATTCAGGGTTGGAGGCCGTCAACTGGCAGCCAGGGAAGAATAGTGCATCGCAGGTACTGCCTTCACCTGGCACAAGCGTGAGTGCGACGCGTGGATCGTTGCTGAAAGCCATGTCGCGCAGGGCGAAATCATGCGCGGAGGGGGGCATTTTGTTCGTTTTGACCATCGTCTGGCGCACTTCGTGGGTAACCTCCCCCATGTTCAGGTCAGAGGGGCAGACCTCGGCGCATAATCCGCACTGGGTGCAGGAGTTGATCATCTTGTTTGAGGTGCGGGTGCGCATAATGATGGAGAGGTTGTTGTAGATCTCGCGCACGTATTTACGTGGATAGCTGCCGTAATGCTTGAGATACTCGCAGACTTTGACACATTCCATGCAATCGCACTGCAGGCAGCGTTTGGCTTCTTCAATGGCGTCTTTGGCTGAATAACCTGCCTTGAAAAGAGGAATGGTTTCTACTTTTTCAACTTTGGAGATGTTGGTGATCAAGCGAGTATCGTATGCACCCTCATTAACTCGCGAGGCAGTCAGTGAAACGTTTTGCAGAAAACGGTCGATCGAGATGGCAGCACGCCGTCCGTCTGAGACAGAAAAGATGGTGGAAGGCGTGTGCAGCAGGCTGCCGCCGGCGAAGACATTCGCCTGGCTGGTCTGAAAGGTATCCATGTTAACCTGAAGTGTGTGGTCTGGGTTGGTCAGCAGGTTGAAGGGGTTGGATGCGCTGTTGCCGGTACCCAGGTAGCAGGCGTCGAACTGAAGAGTAGTAACCAATAAGGGCGTCACCTCGGTGTTGGTGTGGACTTTAACACCCAAGTCAACGATACGTTCAATCTCGCGCTGGATGACGTCACCGTGCAGTTGGTCTTCAGGGTAGTTCCACAACCGGCCGCCAAGCCGGTTTTCACGTTCATAAAGTGCGACCTGGTAACCCTTCTTGACGAGTTCAAAGGCCGCGGTCAACCCGCTCAAGCCGCCGCCGATGATCAGCACGCGGGCATCCCGCCTGGGGAGCAGCATGGGTTTGGCAATGAGATGGTCAGAGTGTTGAATGGAAGTCAGTTCAAGCGCGGCTACCTGAATATCCCCGCCGACAGTTTTGCGGTAGCAGGCTGCCTGACAGGGTTGGTCGCAGGTGCGCGCGATGATCTCTGGGAAGGGAATGGTTTTAGAGAGTGTTTTGAATGCGGATTGGAAATCCCCGCCGGCAACGGCCGAGGTCAGCGCGCGTACATCCACGTGGACGGGGCAGTGCGCCGCGCAGGGTGGGGCGCATTCCTGGATGCACTGGTCTTCAAGTTCTCGTAAGCGAGTCTGATCCATGGCAATTCCCGGTGAAGTGATTTTATTCATTATACATAGGGAAGAACATTATTCAAAAGTTTTTCCCAATAGAAAAAATTGACGGACAATCTCAGCAATGAGTGATAACTTCTGTAAAATAAGCTAGCCAGCATTATTTAAGAATATTTGTTTCTTTGTAATAAAAAACGAGAAACAAATGAAAACAAATCCAAAAATAATCATAAAAATCCCAAAAATAGCCTATTTGAATTGATTTGAATTTATGTACAAACCGTGACGAAATACCTGCATAAATTTAAGATTGGAGAAAATCAGACTGTCTGGCTGTATGTGAAGTTAATAATGAACAATGTGGCACGATAGAAATAGAATATATTTTCTATTATTTAAGTATAAACCCCTTGTCAAGTGTTTTGAGCGGTGGGTTATTTGAAATTGAAAAGTGAACCGATAATCGTATAAAAGTGATTGGTCCGCATAGGATTTGGCACTCAAAAACAAGACCCCCGCGATTTTGACGTACAGGCAAAAACTCAATAATCAAACCGCGGGGGTCTGCATTCAGGGGGGGGTATGGCTGGGTTGGGGATTCCCCCTGCGGGGGACTTTGCGCTTCGCATTGACAAAGGTAACGGAAAAACGATCTCGGGATTATGCAAAGTGATGACCGGTGAAGAGGAATATTGCAATGCTCGCGATGACAGAAAGGGCGGGGGTCTGGTCGAAAAACAACGGCGAGGATGTAATTTGTCCTCGCCGTTTTACTAATCTTGTAATTATTCTATTATTTCTTCAGCGCAGCCAACACCTTCTCGGGACGTGCGGGCAATTCTCTTACACGTGCGCCGCTGGCCCAGTAGACCGCGTTGAGGATGGCGGCGTGCGGGGCAGTGTTGGGCAGTTCACCTACACCGGAGGAACCGAAGGGTCCGCTCTTGCGGGGATTGTCGTAGTAGATGATCTCAATGTCATCGGGTACGTCTTTGGTGAAGGGGATGCCGCATTTGACCATGTTGGTGTGTTTGTGGATATCTTCAAAATCTTCACTCAGTGCGAAGCCGATGCCCTGAGTCAGACCGCCGTAGATCTGGCCGTCAACCACCAGTTTGTTGTTGATCTTGCCAATGTCAGCCACCATGGTCATCTTATCCACTTTGACCTTGCCGGTCTTGATCTCGACACTGACTTCGGCCATGAAGACGCCGTACATATAGTTGTCAATAGGCGCACCCTGACCGGTATCCGGGTCGCCGATGGCAGCCGCGGAGGTATAACGGCCTGAGTAGCGGGTGGGAAGGTTCTTGGCCACAACTTCTTCGTAGTTCATGTATTTGCCGCATGACTGGATGGTGGCTTGCAGCATGTTCTCGCAAGCGATCTTGATGGCATTGCCGATGATCACCTGGCTGCGGCTGCCGCCGGCGGGTCCGCCGTCAGGGGCTTTGGCCGTGTCATTGAGCATCAGCTTGATCTGATCCGGGCGGATGCCCATGGGGCGAAGCGCTTCATGGGCGCAGCCCAACGCGCCGGCATCCGCGCCCTGGCCGTGATCGCTCCAGGTGGTTGAAACCAGCACGCCGCCGTCGGGCAGTAATTCCACCCATGCCTCAGCGGTATCAGGGCCGTCGCCGCCTGCACCGTAAATGCCAATGCTGACGCCGACACCTTTTTTGAGTTCAGAGGTGGTGGCTTTGGCGGCTTTTTCTTTGGCGGTTTTATATTTCGGGCGCAAAATATCGATCATGGCTTCGAGACTGAAGGTCTCGGGGGTTTGACCGGTGGGGGTGGTGGCTCCGGGGCGATAGATGTTCTTGTAGCGCAGTTCCAATGGATCCATGCCGAGTTTCTCAGCCAGTTCGTCCATCAGCGATTCGGAGGGGAACTCACTCTCAGGTGCGCCGTATCCGCGATAGGGGGCGCCCCAGGCGTGGTTGGTGCAGACAGTCTTCCCGGTGCCGCGAATGCTGCGGATGTCATAGCCGGCGCCAATGAACTGTGCGCCCTTGTGAGTGAGCAGATCGCCGAATTCGGAATAGGCGCCGTGGTCCACGATCCAGTCGGTTTCCATGGCGAGCAGCTTGCCGTCGGCATCCGCGCCGAACTTCACCTTGGTGAAGAAGGGTGAACGTTTTCCGGTGTAAGTCACGAACTGCTGGTAATCATATTCCAGGTAGACAGGTTTTTCGGTGGCCATGCAGGCTACACCCAGGATGGCTTCAATGGTGGGGCAGAACTTATATCCGAAGGTGCCGCCGGCAGTGTTCTGCACCATGCGCAGCTTGGCTGCGTCGATTCCCAGTCCGTCTGCGATCATCATGGCGTGCAGGTAGAGAGCGATGCTTTTTGAGTGGATGGTCAGGCGCCCTTCGTCGTCAATATAGGCAAAGCCCATATCGGGTTCAATGGTGAGGTGGGGCTGGCGCTGGGTGTAATAGCTGTTCTCGATGACATGCGCCGCGGATTCCATCAAGGGTTTGGTTTCAGGGCCTTTGACCACACCTTGGGTAAAGTAGATATTGGGGGTGCCGGGGTGGATCTCAATGGCATCCTCAGCCATGGCGGCGGGGGCGCTCATATAGGCGGGTAATTCTTCTAGGGTCACTTTTACTTTTTCAACCGCGGCCAGGGCCTGCGCCTTGGTATCTGCACAGACGACGGCAAGCGCGTCACCGTACTGGAAAACCTTGGTGTCGCAGAGGATGGGGCGGTCCCAGCCGTCGCATTTATTGGTTGGGAAGGTCACCAGGCCGTTGATGCGGTTGTTGCCTTTC
>DAIEPS010000210.1 GCA_027348305.1 Anaerolineaceae bacterium
GCCCGAGAAGTTTACGGCGCAGCCGGTGTGGAATACACACCCGAAGCCGAAGAACGCATCGCGGATTACACCCGTCTGGGCTTCGGCAAACTGCCCATCTGCATGGCCAAGACCCATCTGAGTCTATCGCACGATGCCGCCCTCAAGGGTGTCCCCACGGACTTTATCATCCCCATCCGTGACGTCCGTGCCTCAGTGGGGGCCGGCTTCCTCTATCCGCTCCTGGGAACCATGTCCACTATGCCGGGGCTGCCCACCCGCCCCGTCTTCATGGAGATCGACATTGAACCCGAAACCGGCCGTATCATCGGCTTGAGTTAAAAACTTGTAGGGGCACGGCGTGCCGTGCCCGTTTAAAACAAATTGGGGCGACCGGCCGGTCGCCCCTTTTCTTTACGCGTTCCCCATCAAAAAATCCATCAATTCCTTATGGAACACATCCGGCGCGTCAAAATTGACCGCGTGCAGCGCTTCTGGCACAATGACCAACTTGCAATTGGGTTCAACTTTTGCCCAGGCAGGCATCGCCTTGCGGATGTTGCCGGTACGATCTTTATCGCCTACCATCAACAGTAATGGTTTATTGATCTTGTAGCCAGGTTCATAATGCAGACAGGTTGAGCCTGCCATCAATGTGCGGATGAATTCAGCTTTGTTGTGTGAAGCCATCGAACGGCGCAGCAATTCTTGAGACTCTTTTGATCTGGCTGTCGCCTTTAGCGACTGATCGATCAAAGATTTTTCTGAATAAAGGTTGAGGATGCCCTCTGCGTGCTCCACCATCCATTTTTCAAGCCGGGTCAATTTTTGAAAATTCCAGGTGCAATCGAGACAGAACAGACCCTTCACACGCTCCGGATGATAAAAAACCACTTCCTGACCCAAATTGCCGCCTAAAGAATGACCAACCAGAATGGCTTGATCTACGTGGAGTGCATCCAATAGTGCGATCAGATCATCCTTCGCGGCAGCCATCGAAAACGGTGCCGGGCGGGAAAGTCCATGATCAGGCATGTCCCAGGTTAAAACTCGAAATTTCTCTGCAACGATCGGCAGTGTGGCATCCCATTCCCGGTGATCAACTGTGGCCCCGTGCGTGAACACCACCCACGGCGCTTTCTCAGGTCCGCCCACCCAGTAATGGATCGAATAATTATCCCGATCCAGAATAAATTCTTTCATCTCAACCTTCATCACTTCCTCTTTTCTCGTACTGCTCCAACATTAGGTCCAACATTTGCAAAGTGGATTCCTTGATCAGCGGACGGTTGCCGCCAGGTCTTGTCAGGCCGCTTTCAACCATGGCCGCGATCGCTTCAACGGTTGAGTCGAATGGCGGTGCATTTTCCACAGGGATGATGCTGTTAATACTCAAAAAACCCAGTGACATGATGCTGAACAAGTAGGTGATCACCTCCGCTGATAAGTCGTCGCGCAGCAGACCCGCGGATTGCATCGCCGCCACGCTTTCCTTGCTCATCAACAGCCGTTTGGTGTATCGTTCGGGGTCCTGGCGGCGGACGAAGTCGCCCAGTATCTTGCCGTCACGCGTATACAACGCGCTGATCAGCGGACTTTGTTTTATAGAAAGCAATGTATGCCGGTAGAGCGCCGCAATGGAGTCGCTTTTTTCGTCTGCAAGGATGCGCGCACGCATGTCAATCATCAGCTTCTTCATCTCAAACTCGATCAAGGCATCAAAGAGCTCCTCCTTTCCCGGCCAGACCAGGTAGATCGCACCTTTTGAAACACCGGCTTCCCTGGCAATCTCATCCACTGTGGTCTTGTCGAACCCATAGCGGGTCGTCAACCTTGACGCAGCTTCAAGTATCCGCGTCGGACGTTCCATTCTCTTTTTGCTTACATTCGGATTTGTCATTTTTTGACCAATTATACTATTTTGGTCAAATTGTACTTTTCAATCATCATTAAGTCAAGAGTGGAACAACCAGATTTATCCTGATCATACCGCTCTTGACTTTGATTTTGATTGCTTTTCTTTTCGTGCCTTTAGTGATTTTCGTGGTTTAATGGATTTTTATATTTATTCTCCAGCATACACATCCACGAAATCAAAATCCGCCTGCGTTGATTCGCCAGCTGGTGAGAACACCGCCACCCCCACCTTGCCGTTCTGAAAGCGTGTATCTTCAACATACCCGACATAATCGCCGTTCACAAATAGGGTGTAGTCGGATCCTTCACAATGTGCCTCAATGTTATTCGATGCAACCCCTACATTGATGTATTCCGAGCTCGTCCAATCGGTAAGCTGTTCCATTTGACCTGATTTGACCGCAATGATGCTCGCCATCCCGTCTCCGCGGACGGCGAAAAAGATGCCGCTCCCGTCCTGCCTCATGCGGCAGGTAATGCCGTAGATTCCCATATCGCCGCCGCCGGCTTTAACCAGTGATGCGCCGGCGAACAAGACCAGGTCCTGGCCCGAAAAATTGCTTGTCGCAGTAACCAGCTTCTCAGCTTCAGAAACGGTCAATGAATAAACTTCTCCATTGCTGTTTGAAACCATACCGCCATCAACCACCCCTGAAGGCCAGCCGTCGGTGTTATTAAACGGTTGGTGCAGCAAAAGACGCGGTGCTGAAAGCGAATAAGTTGAGGTACTCAACAGATCAATCTTGTATGCTTCTTCAATGGTAAAAAAGTCGCAGGTCTCAGCCCTGATATCCACGGATGTATCGCCAAGGTTTGAAAAGGACTTGCTTTCACCCGGCGCAATGGTTTCGCCGTCCGCAAGCAAGTTGTCCGTCCAAAAGTCCGCGGTGGATGGCACGATATAA
>DAIEPS010000211.1 GCA_027348305.1 Anaerolineaceae bacterium
AGTATTCAATAATTGAATAGAATAAATTATACCTGACCTTCTTGAAAAAGAAAATCACTTGAAGCTGTTTATGCTACAATGGTATTAATCAACTTTAGGAGGTATCCATGGCGACAAAACCAGCTCCAAGAAAACCATCCAACATGGCAAGCAGACCGGCTCCAAGAACACCGGCAAATTCCATTTCGTCCAAACCAATGACCCCTGCTGCGAAAAACATTGATCTGAGTGCATTGTTTGGTTCAGTAGCCAAAACCATGGCTCAAAATCAATCCCAATTGAACACAGCAGACACTTATAACCATGATCATGGCGACAACATGGTGCAGATATTCGAAGTCATCACCCAGGCGATGAAAGAAAAACAGAACGCCACCCCGGCGGACCAGTTGGCCTATGCCAGTCAACTTCTGCGGGCAAAGAGCCAGAGCGGATCGGCGCAGCTTTATGCTGAAGGTCTTTCTGATGCAGCCAACCAATTCCAGGGCGCCAAATCCATCAATACAAACACGGTAATGACCTTGATCCAGACCCTTCTCGGTGCACAGGGCAGTGTGCCTACCAGCGGCGGTGGATCAGGCGACCTGCTCGGCAGCTTGCTGGGCGGTCTGGCGGGGGCTCAACAGCCTTCCGCACAGGCTCAAGGCGGCGGCAACGGAGATCTGCTCGGCGGTTTGTTGGGCGGATTGATGGGCGGCGAGCAAGCTGCGGCACCTCAAGCACAAGCAGGCGACGGCAAAATTGACATCGGCGATCTGCTCAATGCCGGCATGGCATTCGCACAGGCCAAACAATCCGGCGGCAGCAACCTGGATGCAATTCTCAACGCTGTGGTTTATTCGAGCAAGATGGCAGATTCAGAGCACCGCTCACAATCTGGCGCGCTGGTCGCGAATACGCTGATGCAGGTTGTCAGTCAGATGGCAAAGGCAAAGTAACCCCTTTTTACAATGAATCGCTTGAATACCAACCTTGACAAGGCTTTAAGCCTTGTCAAGGTTGAACTTTAACTGTGTTTTACTTAAACTTAATTTTTCCAAACTAATTGGCAAATCTATGACATTATCGTTTTTCTAAAAAAGTGAGAGTTATGTCGTTTATAATAAGCCAATACAGGTGATGGATTGACTACAAGTGCATTTCAATACTATCTTAAATCACTGAACACCTTGCTGCGCGGAGTTAAGAATCCGGGCATTGTGTTTTCATTATTCTTCAGGCGCTCGACCAAATATGCAGCCAGGGTAAACCTGAAAAGCGGCGAGACCTTCATGGTCTTCAGCCTGATGGACCTCTGGATCCTTAAAGAGACGCTGCTGGATCGTCAATATGAACAGGTCAGCCTTCCGCTGCAAGACGGATGGACCATCGTGGATATCGGCGCAGCGCTGGGCGACTATGCCGTTTGGGCTGCCAAACAGACCCCGCACGGACGCTTGATCGCGGTCGAACCCTTTCCGCCTTCGGTTTCATTATTAAGGTCCAACCTTGAGAAAAATCACATCTTCAACGTTGAGGTATTCGCGGGTGCCATTGCGGCTGCCAGCGGTTCAACCACGCTAAAAGTGGAGCAGGGCAGCATCGTCCAGAATTCCACCGCAGTGGGGCAGAAGTCAGGCCAGACGGTTGAGGTTAAGACCGCCAGCCTGGAGGACCTCTTTGCCCAATACGAGATCACAAAATGTGACTACCTGAAGATGGGTTGCGAGGGTGGCGAGTATGAGATCCTCTTTTCTGCCTCACAACAGTCACTCGCTAAAATTGACCGTATCTGCATGGAAGTGCATGACGGCATGACCGAACACAACCGGCAAGACATGATCGAGTTCCTTGAAATGGCGGGTTATCGCACCCGGCTCACGGTCAACCCCGTGCACGCGGAACTTGCCTACCTTTATGCAATAAAAAATTCGCTTGAGAAAGAACACGCATGAGCTTACATCATCATAATCCCGTTGAGGCGCGAGCCGCCCAAAAAGACCATCTCTGGCTGCAGATCAGCAGCCTGCCATACTTCCGCGGATTGCTGCGCGCCGTTGAAGGGCGTTTCTACGAAAACATCGACCTGCCGTCTCCCACGCTTGATCTCGGCTGCGGCGACGGTCATTTTGCCAGCCTCGTCTTCGACCGCAAACTGGAAGTCGGTCTCGATCCGTGGAGCGAGCCGCTGAAAGAAGCTGCCAGGCGTGGGAGCTATGAGAAGCTGGTCAATACGCCGGGGGATCAGATCCCCTATGAGAACGGCTATTTTGCCAGCGCGGTTAGCAACTCCGTGCTTGAACATATCCCCGATCTTGACCCGGTGCTGGCCGACCTGGCCCGCGTGATGAAACCCGGGGCGCCTTTCATTTTCTGCGTGCCCAACCACAATTTTTTGAGTGCGCTGTCGGTAAGCAATTTCTTTGACCGCATCGGACTGAAATTTCTGGGCAATGCCTACCGCAATTTCTTTAACCGCATCGCCCGCCATCACCACTGCGATAATCCCGATGTGTGGAATGCACGCCTTGATAAGGCCGGGTTTGAACTGGTGGATTGGTGGCACTATTTCTCACCCAAGGCGCTGCATGTTTTGGAATGGGGCCACTATTTTGGGCTTCCTTCTTTGATCACCCGCAGACTTCTCGGCATGTGGATCCTGGTTCCCGCACGCTGGAACCTGTTCATCACGATGGCGATCACCAGAAGTTCCTACGAGGAAGCGTCCAGTCAACCCAAGGGAACCTGCACCTTTTACATCGCCCGCCGCAAGTAACACAAAGGAAAGAACATGGAAGAACAAAGCATCCTTGATTACCT
>DAIEPS010000212.1 GCA_027348305.1 Anaerolineaceae bacterium
TGGCGATGTGGCCTGACTCGATAATGCCGGCACGGACGGAATCCCATTCCAACAGGTAATCGTCTTGTGTGGAGACTTCATAGGTGCGTGAATGCATGGCGGTCTGGCAGTAGCCCTGATCCCAGTATTGCTGCCAGAAATAGCCGATGAAGGCAGGCAAAATACGGACGGTGGGGCAGTCCAAGTCACGGGCAAGTTCACAGCAAGAGCGCACATAGAGCAGTTCTTTTTCGGTGTGCGGCACCAGCGCGTGGTCGCTGCGCATGAAGTTGGTACAGGCATCCACGGCGGCAAACTTGATGCCCTTGTCGTTGGCATAACAGAGCAGTTTCTTGCGCGCATCCGCGTTCAGATCAGGGGGAAAGGTCATCGGGCGGTGCGGCCACAGGTCCACGGCATCGTAGCCGAACCTGGCGGCGCGATCCACCACGGCTTCCATCGTCAGCGGGCTTCCGCTGTAAAAATAAGCCCCGTAATTCACTGCATCCAAACTTTGTTTGATTTTGAACATCGAAATTCTCTCCTTATGAGCGGGAATTCTAGCCTTTGAGGCCGGTAATGGATATGCCCTGGATGATCTGGCGCTGGAAGATGATATACACAATGATCGGTAAAATGGCAGCCAGAAGGAATGCGGTCATCATCAGGTTGACGGTCATGAACGAGTTCGGATCGTTGTACCAGTTGATCATCTGGCTGACCGTGACGATATCATTGTTCTTGGCAATGACCATCGGCCAGACATAGTTGCCCCAGGTGGTCATAAAGGTCAGGATGGCCATGGTCGCCAGTGCGTTGCGAGAAAGAGGCAGCACCACATGCCAGTACACGCCGAAATGCGTGTCGCCGTCGATCTGTGCGGCATCCATGATCTCGCGAGGGATATCCTTGAAGAACTGGGTCAGCATGAAGAGCCCGAATGCGGAAGCCAGACCCGGCACCACCAACCCCTGCATCTTGTTCACCCATCCCAGCTTGGCCACCAACAAATAGGTGGGCACAAGGGTGACAGCGGTGGGGATCATTAAAGCCACCAACACGATGCCGAACAGGATTTTCTTGCCGGGGAACTCGAATAAGGCAAATTCAAACGCCGCCATGGAGGTCAACAAGAGCGACCCTGCAACGGTCAGCAATGAGTATTCCAGCGAATGCGCGTACGCTGCCAGCACATTGGCCTCTGAAAGCACATCCTTGATGTTTTGGATACCGGCCGAAATGGATGTTGGATACAAGCGTGGATTTATGGCAATGGGGATGCCCGGTTCGCTGAACACGATGTTGAACATCCACCAAATGGGGAAGAGTGCCATGATCAGGAATATGATCGCCAGCGTCCATTTGATCAGTCCGCCTATGCTGAAATGTTTTTTAAGATACTTGAAGAAGGGCTTCATGAGATCCTCTAGTCTTTACGGCGCACAATAAACAAGATGGAGGTAATAATGATGATCAAAACGGTGAGCAAGAAGCCGTAAGCAGAAGCTTCACCAAATTTGTAGACACCAAAAGCGCGTCCAAACATATCCATCACAGGGAACAACAATGCCTTTAAGCGACCGCCGTAACCCTGTGTGGTGGAGAGTGTGAGCAGCCAGGGAGCATCAAACACCTGTAGGGCGAAAATGAAACCCTGCGCGATCACGAAGAACAACACCGGCTCGAGCAGCGGAATGGTAATGTAGATCATTTCCTGCCATTTATTTGCACCATCGACCTTTGCAGCGTCGTAATAATCATTGGGAATGTTTTTCAAACCAGCCAGCAGGATGACCATGTTCCAACCCGCGGACCGCCATACATCAACAACGATGAGCGCGGCCATCATGTAGGATGGATTCTTGAGGAAGTTAACAGATTCCAACCCCAAAGCCTGGATGGCGGTGTTGATGATGCCTACTTCAGGCGCATACATCCACCGCCAGACCGATGCCGCCAAAAACAGGGGCATCATGGTGGGTACAAAATAAGCACTGCGGAAAAAATTAGACAAAGGGCCTTTGAGGTTGTTGACAAAAAGCGCCAGCGAGAAGGCCACTGTGATGCCCAATGGAACCGTGATCGAAACGTACTTCAAGATGTTGGTAAACGAGATGATAAAATCTCGAGATTTGACCAGGTTGATGTAGTTCTGGAACTGAACATACACGGCAGGATTAACACTATCCCATTTGAAAAAGCTGATATTCAGCCCTTTAATGATCGGATATAGAAAGAATAGCGAAAAGAAGAAGAAGAATGGGAGAAGCATCAAATAATGCTTAAATGTCTTCCTGAACCAGTATTTCATTATTTTGATTCTCCTGACTAGGTTTGTTTGAGGTGCGGAGGGTAAATCCGCACCTCATCTTACAAGGAAAAAGGAGCTAAGAAGGTTTAGTTTCCAGCGATGGTGGCGTTCAATTGAGTGATCAAATCAGCAGCGCCTGCTTCGGGGGTGAACACACCAGAGGTGATCTGGGCAAGGTTGTCTTGCAGCACCTGGTAGTAGTTGCCGGGGTAGGCGGTCGTGAAATGAGGGGGACGTTCGAACAGGGATGACTTGGCGGCTTCGATGGTGATCTTGAGTAAAGGATCATCAACCTGGGCCATGGCTTTCTCATTGGAGTTGAAGCGGGCCAATTTTTGTGTCCAGCGCAGCAGTTGAGGTTCGTCGCAAATATAGGTAACGAATTCCCAGGCCAGGTCAGCATTGGCAGAGTTCGGTGAGATGGTGACGAATTCAGTTCCACGGACGCCGC
>DAIEPS010000213.1 GCA_027348305.1 Anaerolineaceae bacterium
AACCCGGCGACAGGGTGCGCCGCCCAGCGATCCAGCCGGTCGGTGAGGCTGACCTGCCCGATACGGGGATGGATCACTGCAGCACGGGTGAGCCGGCCGATCCACTCATAACGACCTGAGGCAATGGCGAGCATGGCGTCATCGTGGTCTTTGAGCAGGGCGTGAATCTCATTCCATTTTTCTGGAGTCATGCTTGCCTGCATCTGCCGGGTGATCTCTTTATCGCCTTCCAGCAGCTTTAAAGCGACCCAGGCAGCGGGATATTTTTCGGGAACAAAACCTTCTATTAGATGAAGCATTTTATCCAGGATCGCCTGATGATCAGCACGGATCTCAGGCAGCCGCGGGGTTTGAATGATATCGGTAGTCACCATCTTTTTGACTGTTTCCAGCAGGGCGGCCGTGCTGGCGGCATGCGTTGCTGTCAGGGGAATGACCGGCACCCCCAAAGCCGCTTCAAGCACATTGGCTTCGATATTCAAGCCTTGCTGTCCGGCCACATCCATCATGTTGAGCACCACGATCAAGGGCGCAGGCAGTGTGACCAGTTCAGCCACCAGGTAGAGAGAGCGTTCAAGGTTGGCAGCGTTGACCAACGCCACCACCAGGTCAGGTTTTTCAGTGAGAATAAAATCACGGGTGATCAATTCTTCAGGGCTGTTGGCGGTCAGGCTATATGTGCCCGGCAGGTCCACCAACCGGTAATCGCGGCCATCCACTTTAAATTGACCTTCCTTGCGTTCCACAGTTTTGCCTGGCCAATTGCCGACATGCTGATTCATACCAGTCAGCAGGTTAAAGATGGTGGATTTGCCCACATTAGGCTGCCCGGCAAGGGCGATCAATGGCGAACCTTTGGCCGCAAGATGTTTAATGGACTGCGCAGATCCGCAATCGTGGCAATTTGAGCTCATAACCCCGTGCCCTCAGATACCAGCAGCTTTCGCGCTTCTCCACGCCCTAGCGCCACATGAGTACCCCTTACATTAACAATGATGGGGCCTCTTCCATAATTTTGCAACACTTCAATCATAGCGCCGGGGGTCAGCCCCAGGGAGGTCAAACGGCTGGTTAATTCGCGGCCGACCATGATGGATTGCAGCGTGACCTGGTCACCTGTCTTGATCTCGGAGAGCATTTTTGTGGATTCAAGGAATGATGTCATGAACGACCCTTTGGAAAAAGATACAAGGAAAAAATACCTTGTTTGATGTATAATTAGCACGTGCTAATTGCAAGATTAGTATAACCTGATTTGCAGGTTTTTGTCCAGTATGATATTAATCACTGATGCGGAGTAAGATATGACCTCTAAAACCAGCGCGACCATCGAAGATTACTTGGGTTTGATCTACATTTCAGAAAGGGATGGAGACACCATTACCGGCACACGCCTGGCGGAGCTTTTGGCAGTGACTGCCCCCACAGTGACCAACACACTCAAACGCATGGTTCGCGACGGCTTGATCTTGATGGATGCGACCCACTGCCCCCACCTGACCCCAAAAGGAGATCAACTGGCGCGTACAGTGATGCGCCGGCACATGCTGGCGGAGTGGATGCTGATCCGCATGCTTTCATGGTCAAAAGTGCATCACGAGGCGCACGGGTTTGAACACACCATTTCAGAGGAAGTCGAGAGAGCTCTCCTGCAAGACCTCAACCAGCCTGAAACCTGTCCGCATGGGAACCCGCTGCCTGGGCATGAAGCGGCTGTGTCAGCATGGGTGCCGCTGACCTTACTAAAGGCCGGGGATAATGTCACCATCCGCCGGATCCACGAATTGGCTGAATCGATCCCTGAACTGCTGGCCTTTTTGGAAGAGAAAAACATCGAACCGGGACAAAAAGTGAAAGTGGTTGAGGTGCTGCCGTTCAACCAGACGGTGACACTGAATGTGTGTGAAAATCTGGTGACCCTGGGTTTTACCACCGCACGACAGATATTTGTGGAAGTGTAATTTTCGTTACTGCACGAAAAGCAACTAAAAAATATCCCCTTTATAAGATTTTTCAACTCGAAAATGATCTATGAATTTAATAAGGCGTAGAGGTGACCTGCGGCCCTTGAAGCGTTGGTTGAACTTCTGCCGGTGCAGTTTTCGTGGCATTAGGGTCAACCGGTACGGTAGAGCCGGTCGGGGTTGAATTAGCACTTGCCGAAGAGATCCTGCAGATGGCGATACCGTCGTCCACGATGGCCATGATGGTGGGGTCCCCGCTGAAACCTGAAGTGATCTCGGCAAACACAGGTAGTGCTTTGGCGCAATAATTGGTGGCCCTTGTGTTCATGCCCGCCAGGGCTGAGCCGTAAATGTAATAATAGATAACGGTGGTGGTGGTCAAAGGCAGGGCATCGATCACAATCGCGGGGTTGTTGGCTTCGTCTTCAGTACAATCCACACCGCCTTGACGCACCTTGCAGGATTCCTCCGCTGTGCATCCGCGGACCGCGCACTGCAGCGGCAGGATCGCACCTTCATAATTACGCGATTTGTAATAGATCACTCCCAACTGCCCATAGGAAGTTGCATCATCCGGCTTGAAATTCAGCGCTGCAAGCATATTGGCGGAAGCGTATAGTGGAGACCCCATCTGTACATAGGTGTTGGCTATCGAACTTAAAGGAATGGGATCCTTAACACCCAGTCGAGAATTGATCTTGGCTGCTTTGTCGAAGGCATCTAATGCAAGATTGAAATATTTATCGGCTTCCTTCGGATTGGTATATAAATTCAT
>DAIEPS010000214.1 GCA_027348305.1 Anaerolineaceae bacterium
ATTAATATGGGTGGTATGAAAACTGAAACGGCAATTCTTGGAGGCGGATGCTTCTGGTGTCTCGAAGCGGTCTTTGACCAGGTCACGGGGGTCACAGACGTGGTCTCCGGCTATACTGGCGGTAAAAGGCCAAACCCCACCTACGAACAGGTTTGCAGCGGCGCCACGGGGCATGCCGAGGCCGTACAGATCACCTTCGACCCTGCCGTCATCCCCTTCACGGATCTGCTGCACATCTTCTTCACCATCCACGACCCGACCACCCTCAACCGCCAGGGCGCGGACGTGGGCACCCAGTACCGCTCGGCGATCTTCTACACCTCGGAAGCCCAAAAAGCCGATGCCGAAGCGGTGATGAGAGAAATGACTGCCGGGAAGGTTTTCGGCGGCCCCATTGTCACCCAGCTTGTGCCGCTCGAGGCCTTCTTCCCCGCCGAGGACTATCACCAGGAATACTTCGCACGAAACCCAGGTCAGGGCTACTGCCAGTTCGTCGTCGCACCCAAGGTCGCCAAGTTCAAGCAGAAGTATGCGCATTATCTAAAAGTAATTAGTAATCAGTAATTAGGAATTCGTAAAATCAATTCCACATCACCAAACATTAATTACAGCACGCAACAAAAAAATTCTCCCCAAGCATTTCGACCTGGGGAGTTATTATTACCGTTAAAAATCTTATTCTATCCGATGATCTCGGTGGGAATTTCAGTAGGAACCGGTGTAGGCATATCCACAGGAGGCACCCCATAATTGCCGATGATCAACGCATAGATGCCATTTCCAACACCGTTGACTTTTGCCCATGCTGTCACGCCATCAGCACCTTCGGGAACAACAATGGTGGCTAACTTCATCCATTGGGTTCCGCTCCACTTATAGATGCTGCCCTTCCACATGAAGTTATAAAAATAGTAGTCAAAAGTGAGATTTACCGTTTCTCCGGCTTTCAATCCACTCACCTGAATACCATTACCACTAAATTGCTCCTGTCCGGTCTTGAAACCTAATGGCAAGATCAAATTGTCTGCATTTACAGTACCCGGAAGATATAGCGGAGCCAGTACAAGTTGTGTAAATTTCACACTACCGGAACCAGCAACAGCTACAGGATCAACCAATTGGTGTGTCGAAGGGGCGGTCGCAAAAACAGTACCAAAGCTTACGGTTAACAATGCAGCCACCAAAAGTGATGCGAGTAAAACTTTGCCTTTGTTTTTCATTCTAATCCTTTCTCAATATGACTATTTGTATCTTAATTATACATTTTTCACGATAAAGTCAATCTATTTTGAAAAAATTAACAATTCCTCGATAATTCAAGTCCCATACGTCATCGCACCCAAGGTTGCCAAGGTCAAGCAGAAGTCTGCATATTATTTAGAAAGTAATCAGTAATGAGGGAGGAGTGAGGAGGAATTTCCTTTTCCTAATTACTCATTACTCATACCTGCTCTTCCCGATCCATGCTCTTCCCAATTACCCTATTAAGTTGCCAGCAGAATCCTTCTTTATAGCGATGCGCAACAGACCACAGCCTGCTAATATATGATCACTTCTCCTTCTTGATATGGTTTTGGGTGACAGAACGAAATTACAAGAAAATCAGCAACACGCCTCGATTTTAAAAGTGCATTAGCGGTACGAACAATGACAAAGACCTGTTTAGGGTCTTTGTCATTTAATCACCCTTGACACTTTCGATTACCCTCTTATAATGCAGTCATAAGGTGAAACCCTTATAGGAGACAAAAATGGCTGAAAAGAAAAGAGAACAGAAACCAAAAGATCCAAAAGTGGAAGAAGCCTACGCTCACTTCAAAGCCGCTCATGAGAACATGCACAAGGCCTTCGAGGCCATGCTTCCCCCCGGTGTCGTGGAACAGAAACGCGCCGCCCGCAAAGAGATCCTGCTCGGCCTGCGCAGCATGCTCGATTCTGCCATCGACCACGTCGAACCCACCAGCAAATAACCTTTCACTGTATCCTTAACCAAAAAGGCATGTTTGTCCGCATTATTGCGGGCACGCATGCCTTTGTCATAACTTGCAGGTTTTTCTATTTCTGATTTTTTTCGTGTATTTAGTGTGTTTCGTGGTAAAAGTTTTTATTATTGAATAATTTCTAGCGACCGAATAGCATCCACACCAGCACCAGCACGGACGCCCCGGCAAACCCCGCGGCCAGCCCGGTTTCATGTGCCAGGTAAAGCTGAACACCGCAGATCAGAAAAGCCGCGAACACCACCGCGCCGCCCGTCTTACGCTGTGAACGGTTCAACCGCTCCATTTCACGGGTCAGCGCCGGCGTGCGGACTTCCAGCCGGCCCTGCTCCATGAGCGTGATCAGCGCGTCCGTCTTGCCCGGCAGCGCGATCAGCTTCTGGAAGGTCCTGGCCACCTCATCCCAGATCACCTTGAACTTGCCGCCGCCTTCCACCTCAACCAGCTTCTCGGCGTAAGGCGCCACATTCTGCCACACGTTGAACTGCGGATCAAGCCCGGTGCACATGCCTGAAAGGATGCTCACGCAGCGCGCCAGCAGCACCAGGTCTTCTGGCGCCTGAAACGGGATCTCATACATCAGGTCGCTGAACTCATCCACGAACTCCATTGCCTCTTCGGCGTGCATCTTCTTCAACTCGTCCATGGATTTGCCCCACAGCCGTTCAAAGATGCGCTGG
>DAIEPS010000215.1 GCA_027348305.1 Anaerolineaceae bacterium
GCGACGAGAAGGACGGCGAGCGCGAGGAACGGGCGACGCGACATGGCGAGCCTTGGGCGGGAGCGGGTGGACGGGCGGGCGCGCCCTCGCGGTCGTGGGCCTCGATCACCACCCGCGCCCGCTCGCCCAGAATCGGCAGCAGGCATTCTGCGATCTTGAGCCGGTCCTTGGGCAGGCGCGGCAGATCATCCGAAACCAGCAGCGAACCGCCGGTCAGCGCGATGACGCTCGCCAGGGATTGCACTTCCGCCAGGTTCAGGTGCGTGTCCGGCCGGATCAGCAGGCAGTCGGGGTCATTCACCCACCAGTGTCCGTGCAGATTGGCGCGCGTGATGATATTGCGGATGCTGTTGCGCGCGCAAGGCATGGCTGGTTCATTCTTAATGAAGGCTCTGATGCCGCTGAACGTCGGGGGCCAATCGCCGCTGACATCCGCGCCAATGCGGTTGGCTTCGACCAAACCAATAATGCTCCCCAACGGCGCACCGCAGCCCAGCAGGGTCACATCCGGCCCCACCGCCTCGCGGATCGCTTCCATGCCGCGGCGCAATACCTGCGCGCGTGTCAATGTGCGGTCGCGGTACTGGCAGTCCACGGCTGCCGCGTAAAGAAAATCGAGCTTGAGATACGGATAGCCCCACTCTGCGGAGGCGGTCTTCACCACCTGGCAGGCATGCTCCAGCGCCTCAGGCACGGTCAGATCCAGCGCGGTGGTCAGCGCCCCCCAAACATAGCCACAGTTCACCGGCTTGCCATTCTTCTTCCGCAGCACCCAGTCAGGGTGTTGTTTGATGATCTCGGCCCTTGGATGCAGAATGAAAGGCGCCAGCCACAAGCCGGGCAGCAGACCTTCCTGTTTGATCTCGGTTGCCAGACCTGCCACCCCACTGGGGAATTCCGGTTTGAACGTGAACCAGTCGCCGATCTGGCTTTCAAAGCCGTCATCGATCTGCACCAATTGCAGCGGAAGTGTTTCCTGCTGATCGACGATCGCCTTGAGGTTGTCGCGTATGATCGGCTCGGATATCCTGGTGTAAAAGTGATACCACGAGCACCAACCCGTCGGAGATTCTGCTGGCACGCGGACGTGGTTCTCACGCGCCGCTGCTTCGAGATATTTCTCGAGCGGTTCGCGGTGATCGAGCAGCACCGGGTTGAATACTGCCCAATCCGTAGACATGCTGCAGCCCGGGTCAAGACGGACGTTATCGCAATTAGCCCACATGTGCAGATCGGGTTCATTATTGAAATTTGCCAAAATGGAAGTGAACTGATTTTTCTGCGAAAGGCTGCCAAGCAGGAACCCGGTTCGCCCAACCCTGTCGCCGATGACGGCAAAGAAATCACTGGTGAACACGCCTTCCTGGTTGGGCAGTGGAGTGCCGGTATTATTGATCATCGGAAGCTGCAGCCCGCCCAGTTTGCTGACGTTCATACGCTCATCCGCGGCATACCATTGCGAAGGCGACCACGACTGCCAGCCGTTGGAGAAGAAACCCAGATCTTTTTGCGCGCGGTCTTCCGCCCACACAATCCTGCCTTCGAGTTCAGGGTTAAGTTCAAGCAGCCCAATGGACTGCATCTCGATCGGGGTTTTCCCCCGGTTGATTACGTCCACCTTCCAAACCACCAATGGGTATTCCTTGACGATGCCGAACTGAAGTCTGCAGGTGACGCCGTGCTCGTCCGCCGGAACATCGAAGATCAGCAGTTCAACCTCACCCTGCTCCACCAATGTACTCTCTTTTGGCTGTGGATCCGTTAACGTCCAATTTGAAAGTGGATGGATGTGGTCAACGCCTTTGATCTTGTAATCCAACATTAAAGTCGCATTTTTAATCCCCGGCAGGCTTTCATCTCCAGGGAGAATGCTGAAGGTGCCATTGTTTGAAATAAAGTTAACTTTAAAAACTTCGTTGGCAAGTTGAAAGGTCATTCTGAACTCCACAGCGATAAATTTGACTACCTTGATTTTAGCATTGTCTTCGAAATGAATCCGGTATTTGCTTGGTTACATTGGATAAAAAAAGGATCAACCCCCGCAACAGGATGACCCTTTTCTAAAAATAGTATTGTTCGTTTATGACAAACTTTTTTTTTACTCTGACCTATCTCCTGCCCCTTTCCATCTTTGGATGGAGAGGGGGTGGGGTGAGGCAATAAAAATGTTTCTTATTTTTTCTATGTTGCTGGAAAATCTTATTGAATATAGGAGGCTTACTGGTTGGCCGCTTTGATCTGCTTGTAAGCTGACAGATCGGAATAGATCTCTTCCTTGAGGGGATTGCGTTTGGTTTTGGCAATGCGCATGATCTCATAAACCAGAACACCAATATTAGCAGCCAATGAAAGGCCGCTGACGATCCACAAAGCCACGGGATTGTGTGAGGATTTGACTGCAAACATGGAGGTATCCACGAAGGAAGGCACGGTCATCACTAACATCATCCAGATGCCCAGGGTCTGGGCGCGGTGCTGCAGCCAGGCGCCTTTTTTGATGAAAAAGGCGGGGATGGTGCAGGAGATCAGCAGCGCGGCTCCGGCGTAAAAAGCGTGGTCAGAAACACAGTTGTAAACGTAGGCAAAATTCCACAGGTCATAGGCGATCACCCAGAACCAGAGCATAT
>DAIEPS010000216.1:0-2209 GCA_027348305.1 Anaerolineaceae bacterium
TGGGCGAGATCTACAACCTCGGATTGGGAAACCTTTCCAATATCACTTTCGGCCTGGTATGGGTGTTCTACGGTACGAATGTGGTGCTTTGGGCGCTGAGCGGATACCGCTGGCACGCCGACAAGAAGATCCGCTAAATGTAATTTCTAAAGCTTGATCAGAATATTCCCACAAAAAACAGGAGCATTATAAAGACCAACCATGTCAGGGTTGGTCTTTACTTTTTTGTCAATGATTGACTTTGTTGAAGTTAATTAAACTTCTATATCTTTCTGGAATCATACGCCCAGTGCAGCAACGCCTGGCGCTGTTTTCTGCGGCAGTTCAAATTCCCGGGCGGACAGTTCTTCTTGATCTGGGCAATGTGGCGGGTCATGGCCTTCCAACGCTTGATCTGGCGTGCGTCATCCTCTCCGCGGCGACCCATGAAGTAGCGGCAGTACCACTGAAACCAGCCGCGCGGATCGTCAGGGTGGATCCAACCCTTTTCGCGCCAATAGCTCAGCGGCTTGGAGGCGTTGATGCCAAAGAAATTCAAGTCCGGGTCGTGGCGCTCAGGGTTGAGGCGTGCGTGTTCGAACCACTCGGCCGGGAACTCCTCCGTGCAATCGGTCATGTACTTGCCGCCAAAAACCCCCAGTTCTAATAATTCTCCGGGGGTCAGTTCAGGTTTAAATTCAGGGTCAAAATGCTCGCCAACCGGCTCAGTGAGCCAGTAGGTGTAGCCTTGCTGCATGCGGTCATTGACCGTCACCAGGCGGGGTTCCATATTATGGTGTGGGGGTGGCCCCTACCGTGGCAGCGGTTTCAGCCGTTGCGGTGGCTAGGGGTGTCTCGGTGGGCGGCAGAACCACTGGGGTGACCGCCTGTTGGGGCACGCTGGGAAGGCCATCCACCAGGTATTGCCATGCAGTGTCAACATCATTGGCGGCCACCACCGGATAAGCCGGCAGTTTTTCGAGCGCCATATCAAGGCGTTCGATGACGGTCTTCATCGCGCTCACCTGGTCGGCAGGCAGTTTATCCAGCAGGGTGTAAAGCAGATCACGCGCGGCGCGTAAGTCCGCTATGGCCAGGCCGAAGTTGCTCTCGGAGAGGTACAACCGGCTGCGCGAGACCAGTTCGATGCCGCGTGTCATGCTGAGTTGATTCGAAAGTTCTGCCAGCAATTCGGTTTTCTGGGTGGATAAGCTGTTGTCGAGCAGCTTTTGCATGTTTTCAAGTTGCGCCAGAGAGGCGTCGTGTGCGGCCAGGCTTTGATCCACGCTGTCGGCACGCCCTTCAAGTGTTGCGGCGCGGGCTTGCAGGGCGGCAATCTCTTCATCCAGGCGGGCGATCTCTGCCTTTTGCTGGTCCGCCAGGTCGGTGATGCTGGCGGCATTGTTTTCCACAGGTTTGATATAGCGGTCATACACAAACGGGATGCCCCATTTGATCACGGCAAAAAAGGCGCCTGCCAGCAGGATGAGCACCACGATCCAGGTGATCACGCGGCGAAGTGTGGACTGGCGGTTAATTTTCTTCACTTCGCTACCGACTGCCGCCGCGATCTCTTGAGTAGAGATTTCTGAAGCATTTTTAATTTCTTCGGCTTTTTCAGTTTCAACTTTTTTCCCGAAGTCTTCAAGCAAGGTTGCCAGTCGTTTTTCGGTCAGTCCCTTGATGTTTGAAAAATCCTCGATCGAGGCAAACGGACGGCCAGCAGCAACCTTTTCGGCCAGTGCGGGGGTGAGCCCGGGTAATTTTTTGAGTTCTTCGGGATCCGCATTGTTGATATATTCAATAAATTCCATTTTGATTCCTGTTCTTGTGCTGAGTTAAGCTCATTCTAAATACAAATAGATCATTAAACCTTACATGCAATTATTGTGCCTAAATGCTTTTTCTATTATACAAGTTCAGACACTCGATTTAATAAAAAAGCCTCCGAGAGTGATTCTCAGAGGCTAGGTAGTCTAATGTAGGGTTTATTCTTCGGTGATGACGACTGATTCGATCTTATCCCCTTCAAAATTGGGGTTTGTATCGGGGTCGCGGCGGGTGATATTGTAAACAATGCCCATGCCGTCGGTGACCTGCCCGAAGATGGTATAGCCGCCGTTCAGGCTTTCTTGCGGACCAAAGGTGATGAAGAACTGACTGCCATTGGTTGGGGTCTGCGGACCGGAGTTCGCCATGGCTACCACACCTGGTTTGTCAAAGGTATAGC
>DAIEPS010000216.1:2219-2502 GCA_027348305.1 Anaerolineaceae bacterium
CCGCTGTCTTCGTATGCGAACTGATAACCGGGGTTGCCCATGCCGGTACCCGTGGGGTCGCCGCCCTGGGCCATGAAATTCTCCAACACACGGTGGAAGGTAGTGCCATCATAATATCCCTGGCGGGCGAGGAAAACAAAGTTGTTGACGGTAACCGGGGCCTTATCGGCATAGAGTTCAACAGTAAAAGTGCCGCCCTTCGCGAGGGTAAATGTGGCTGTATATTTTTTGCTGGTGTCGATCAACATGGGCGGAGCGGAGGAGTATTTCTTGTCACCAATTA
>DAIEPS010000217.1 GCA_027348305.1 Anaerolineaceae bacterium
TTCTCATCCAGCACGCTCAGCATCGCTTTTGTGGCGGTACAGAGTATTCTGTCTGCCCGACTTTTAGGAACAGATGGATTAGGTCTGGTTTCAACGGTCATGACCTTCGTGGTGCTGGTCAACACGGTTTTTTCTTTTAGGATGGGGGATTTCGTTGTTCGCTATTTCAGTAAAGCTAAAGCTGATGGAAATCTTGAGCAAGCCAATGCCGTGATCAAAGGTTCAGCCATTGCTGAGAGTATTACCTCGATCATTGCTTTTTTATTCCTTTTGTTGATTTCTCATACAGCCTCAACCTTATTAAGCAAAATTTATGAGCCTGTTTATACCCAATCCCTGATCCGATTATTCGGCTTGATCATTCTGGCCAACCTGGCGACTGAAACGGCCAATGGCGTTTTGCGGGTGACAAACCATTACAAAACACAGGCTGCGATAAACCTGATCCAGACCATCATGACTTTTTCAATGATCACCCTTGCTTTTATTTTTCATTGGGGGATCAACGAGGTTTTGTGGGCTTATTTGATCGGCAAGGTATTTGTGGGCGTCAGCCCAATTGTGATGGCCTTCTGGGCAATGAGCCGCGAATTTGGGCGCGATTGGTGGAAGAGCAGCTTATCCACCCTGCCGCCGTTCAAAGAAATGGCGTACTTTGCCATCAGCACGAATTTCAGTGCAACGATAAAGCAATTTGCCAGCGAGAGCGAACCTTTGTGGCTGACCCTCTTCTTTAACGAAGGGGCAGCCGGTCTTTATAAAGTTGCACTGGCAATCGTCAATTTGTTGACCATCCCCATCACGCCTTTCATCCAGACCGCCTTTCCTGAGATCACAACAAGCGTGGTTTCAAAAAAGTGGGATCAGTTGCGGAAATTATTGCGCAAGATCACCCTGCTTGCAGCGATATGGACGATCCCGGCCGGACTGTTTATGGTGGTTTTTGGCAAGTGGATCATTACCATATTCTATAAAAGCACCTTTTTGCCTGCTTATCCGTCCCTGGTGGTTTTGATCATCGGGTTTGGCGTTTCAAATGTATTATTCTGGAACCGCAGCCTGCTGCTTTCATTTGGTAAAGCCAATCTATCTCTGTATGTTTTGGCAATTTGCGGTTTGTTGAAAATAGGATTGGCATTTTTACTACTTCCCCAATTGGGGATCGAAGGTGAAGCTGCATTGCTCTCCGGGTTCCTGATTATCACTTCAGTCACCATGGTAATTATGGGATATAAGTTGATCGAAAGAGGTAAAACTCAGGAAGTCCGATCTGAGGCTGCATGAAAATAGCCTATATCGCCACGTCCAGCATTCCTTCTTCGACCGCCAACAGCGGCCAGGTGATGAAGGTCTGCCAGGCGTTGACCCAGTTGGGGCATGAAGTGCATTTGCTGATCCCCGGCAGCGGCCCGTTGGATTGGGAAGAACTTACCCACCATTACGGCATAACCACCAGGTTCCCCATTACGCATATTGATTCGATTAAAGCCCTCAGGCGCTTTGATTTCATTTTTTCGGCAATGAGCCAGGCAAAAAAGCTTAATGTGGATGCGGTTTATACGCGCATGTTATGGGTGGCGGTGATCGCACAATTGCGGCGGGTGCCTGTCATATTGGAATTGCACGACGTGCCATCAGGCCGTTTGGGAAGACCTCTCTTTTTACGCTACTTGAATTCAAATTCTAAAAAATTGACCGTGTTGATCACCCATGCGCTTGGCAAGGTGATCGAGAAACGCTTTGAACTCACCCTGCCTGAAAAAACGATGCTGGTTGCCCCTGACGGCGTGGATGCTGAACGCTATCAGGCTTTGCCTGATGCTGTCGAAGCCAGGCGGCAATTGGGGTTGAAAGAAAACCTGACGGCTGTGTACACCGGCGGATTCTACAAAGGCCGTGGCCTGGAATTATTGGTGGAACTCGCCAAAGCTTTTCCGCAGGTGCAGTTCCTGTGGGTGGGCGGCAAACCTGAAGCCGTGGCGGGTTGGAAAACCGTGATCGACAATCTCAAACTGGAGAACATCCAACTCACCGGGTTCATCGCCAACGAACAACTGCCGCTTTACCAGGCAGCCGGGGAGATTCTGTTGATGCCATTTGGCAAAACCATCGCGGGCAGCAGCGGAGGTAACACCGCCGAGGTGTGCAGTCCGCTCAAGATGTTTGAATACATGGCCGCCGGGCGTGCCATTCTGACCAGCGACCTGCCTGTATTACGCGAAGTACTCAACGAGAGCAATGCGCTCTTTTATGCGATTGAAGATTTTGACGATCTGAAGACCAAATTCACCTTGCTGCTGCAAGACGCCGATCTGCGCACTCAACTGGCCAGTCAGGCCCGGTTGGATGTGGCACAGTACACCTGGCAGGAACGCATGCAAAAGATCATCAGGCGTTTTACTGAGGACTTATGAAGAAACCCGATTCATTGATCAAAGACATTCTCTGGGCTTTAGGCGCGGGATTGGCCTTGGGCGCGATCATCAGCGCTT
>DAIEPS010000218.1 GCA_027348305.1 Anaerolineaceae bacterium
CTCTTCCGGGGAGGTAACATGTCCGTTTTGATGAAGGTCGCGTTCCACCAGGGAATCCGCGACGAAATTCCCAACCAGCAACTCGCGCACGAACTCGCGTCCGCCAGAGACACGGATGGCATCAAAGAGATCGCCGAACACCTGTGGGATAAAAACCCCAACATAAGCAGTGATTGTATGAAGGTGATGTATGAAACAGGCTACATCGCCCCTGACCTGATCGCACTTTATGCAGCAGACTTTCTAAAGCTGCTTCACAGCAAACAAAACCGCCTGGTTTGGGGAGCCATGATCGCGCTTTCCACGATTGCGCCGCTGGCCGCACCCGACCTGTTTGAAAAACGCGAACTAATCTGCAAGACCATCGCCGGGGGGTCGATCATTACCCAGGACGCCGGTATCAAGACGCTTGCTCAGGTGGCTGCCGCGGACCCGAATTACCTGGCGGAACTGAACCCGTTTTTGATGAACTTTCTGCGCACCTGCCGTCTTTCGGATGTTCCAAGGCACGCCGAATTCATAGAACAATGCGTGAACGACTCCACCCGCCAGGAATTTCTCTCCATCCTTCAGCAGAGGCTGCCTGAGATGACACCTTCACAAGCAAAACGCATCAGAAATCTGATCAAATAGTTCTTCACATTTCAATTTATAGGTTCGGTAATAATGATTCCAAAATACACAATAAAGCCCTTTCCACCCATAAGAAGAGCGACAATAGATTTATTGGAGGCCTCAAGCCAAAAACACATAATTCATGGTTTGATTGAGGTGGATGTTACATATACTCGTGAAAAATTGCGGAAAATTCGTCGTGAGTTGAATAAAGAAATTTCGCTTTCAAGTTATGTCATTTACTGTGTGGCAAAAGCAGTCGAATCAGATCCAAGCATCCAGGCTTATCGAGATCGCCACAACCAACTTTATCTATTTAATGAAGTAGATATCAGCACCCCAATTGAACGATTCAATAATGATGGTGTAACTATCGTTCCCATTATTATTAGAGCAGCCAATCAAAAAACCCCCTTCGACATTCATAATGAAATTGAAACCGCAAGAAATCAACCAGCAACCGAGGTCGGTGTGCAATCAACAATGCGTTTTTATCTCTTACTTCCTGGATTTGTGAAGAGGTTATTCTTTCGTTTTATGGATCGGCATCCAATTCAGATGAAAAAAATGGGAGGGACTGTGATGGTCTCTTGCCTGAATATGTTTGGCGCAGGCGTTGGCTGGGGAGTTCCTGTGGCCAGCCACACACTTAACCTGACCTTGGGTGGAATTGTTGTTAAACCTCAACTGGTAAAAGAAAAACTCGAAAATCATGAATTCCTATGCCTTACAGTCAGTGTTGATCATGATCTCGTGGATGGTGCACCAATGACCAGGTTAATTACCCGTTTCAAAAAAATATTGGAAAAAGCTGATGACTTATAAAGTATTTTTGACGGATACAAATGGAAAATGATAAAATAAGACCAAATAAGTCTTATAAGGAGAAGCAAAATGGAGTATCGTCATTTAGGAAAAACAGGCTTGCAGGTCAGCGCCCTGTCTTATGGTTCATGGGTCACTTTCCATACCCAGGTAGGGATCGATGCCGCCGTGGAATCCATGTCCATCGCCTACGAGGCCGGCGTCAATTTCTTTGACAATGCAGAGGTTTACGCGGGTGGCAAATCTGAAGAAGTAATGGGGGCCGCACTCAAGAAACTCGGTTGGCGGCGTGGAAGCTACCTCGTTTCGACCAAATTTTTCTGGGGCCTCAACGAAGGCATTAACGAAAAAGACACTCTCAACCGCAAACGGTTGATCGAAGCCATGAACGGGTCATTAAAGCGCTTTGACCTGGATTATATCGACCTGATCTTTTGCCACCGCCCTGACCCCACCACCCCGATCGAAGAGACGGTCTGGGCCATGCACAACCTGATCGAGTGGGGCAAGGCTCTCTACTGGGGCACTTCCGAATGGTCCGCGGCTGAGATCGTGTCTGCCATTGAGATCGCCGAACGCCACCACCTGCACAAGCCAGTGATGGAGCAGCCTCAATACAACCTTCTGTGGCGCGACCGCATGGAAAAAGAATACGCCCGCCTGTTTGCAGATTACGGTTACGGCACCACCATCTTCAGCCCACTGGGCGCCGGCCTGCTGACCGGCAAGTATAACAACGGCATCCCCGCTGATTCACGCGGCGCGCTGAAAGGGTATGAATGGCTGCGCGAGAAATTTACCGACCAGCAAGCCATTGAAAAAGTGAAACAGCTTGGCAAATTGGCTGAAGATATCGGTGTGCCGCTCTCCAAGATGGCCATCGCCTGGTGTTTGAAGAACCCCAACGTCAGCACGGTGATCACCGGCGCCAGCAAGGTGGAACAGATCGCCTGCCTATTTTACGCGCAGGACGACCAGGGCGCGGAAGCCACCGGGGCCCCCGTCTCGGCCGGCTACGTAAGCGTACAGGACGCCATCAAGGT
>DAIEPS010000219.1 GCA_027348305.1 Anaerolineaceae bacterium
CAATAGCCCCTTCCGGCACGTGAAAGGGGATGGTGTAATAGGTCCCCTCTGCCGTTTTTGGGATGTTGTGATCGATAATAAGTTTATTCATGTTTGTTATTTGACATCATCATGATGAAATCTTCAATGAACCGGTCCCACAACCGCCACTCGTGGCCGCCAGCTTCAAAGAGGCCTGTTGCATCCAACCCCAACATTGTGGCTTTGGCATAAAAAGCCTGGCTCATGAGGTAGAGGTCATCCTGTTGGCCGCAGCGTATGATCAATTTCAGCCCTTGATGCTTATCCTTGTCGAGCAGGTTGATCGGGTTGAGCAGGGTGGATTCCATGTCGTTTGCGGATGCCAGCAAGAACGGGAATTCCTGCCTTTGCTCTTCGGTCACAAAGGGCAGCATCATCTTAAGGTCCAACAGCCCTGAGAACAGGCCAACGGCCGTAAAGTGTTGCGGGTAGGTGAGGGCGATGCGTGCGGCGCCCATGCCCCCCATGGAGATACCCGCAATGTAATTGTTTTCTCTTTTACGCGAAAGTCCCATCAACAATTCAAGATACTCGGGGATCTCACTGGCAATATGTGTAAAGTAGTTTTGTCCGTTGATGCCGTCGCAATACATGCTGCGGCCGGCGCTTGGCATTACCACCACGACGTCTGTCTCATTGGCGTAAAGCTCTGCTTTGCTCAGACGCAGGCAGGCGGTGGCGTCATCAGATAGTCCATGCAGCAGATAGAGGCATTTGCGTTGAGAAACGGGTAGATCGCCAATGCGGACGGAGTCTGGAACCAGTAGCGTGAGCAGCGTGCTCATCTTGAGTTCCTTCGAATAAAAATCCAATGTCATGACAGCCATAGCACAACTCCCTCTTTTTATTATGCCTCTTGTACGGGTTCGGGTGCAGCTTCTTCGGCTGCTGTGTTGTCTTTAAAGTGCAGCAGCAGAGATAGAAGACAGCATACCACCATAATCATAAACGGGAAAATACTGATCAAGAAGCGAGCTGCATCTGCCGGCTGAGCACCTGGCACCTCTCCGCTTTTATATCCATACAAACGTGACACCATGAAAAACCCGAGTGCCGCGAACAAACCGCTGGTTTTGTTTAGGATTCCGGTCAGGCTGGTAAAGGTGCCCTCCCGCTGGACACCATATCTTGCTTTGTCTTCATCCAGGATGCGGGCAGACACAATATCCATGGTGACAGTCGCTCCGCCATAACCAAAACCGAGGATCACCAATGCCAGGGTGCTGGCCAGCAGGGTTTGGGTGAAAAAGAGGGGAATCAGGGCGATCGTAACGCACAGAAGTGCCAACCGCCACGATTTCATCAAATGGATCCTTTTGATGATTTGCACCCAGGCCAGTATCGCCAGCATGGCCACAACAATTACGGTTGCCAGCATGATGGTGGCCGCCGCACCCTCGGAATGCAGAACGTATTTGGCATAAAAAGACACGGATTGCTGCAGCACGGCAAGCGCTGCAAAAAAGGCCGCATTGGTGAGGCCGTATAACCAGAATTTTGGATTTTTCGCGATCGCCCAGATCGATGCAAACAGATTGGGTTTCGGCAGCTTCTGTGCTTCGGGGGTTTCATGGCTGGTAAAGGTCATATAGAGGATCACACTGACCGCCATGAAGCTGTAGATCAATGCTGTATCACGGTAGCCGATGGCTTTGGTGATCATGGGGGTGAGTGCAATGCTGATGATCATGGCCAGAAGCTGAAAAGCCTGGCGCAGGGCGTTGGTTTTGGCCCGCGATTTCTCGGTTTTGAACAACTCAGGGAATAACGCGCCGTAGTTGGAGTTGATGAGTGAATCGAGTGTGCCGGTGAGCATATACATGATCAGCGCATACCAGAATACAGAACCTTCGCCGAGGCCGGCGGGTACATTGAAGAACATGATGAAGCTCAATGCTAGAAGCGGTGCGCCGATGACCAGCCAGGGTCTCCGCCGTCCCCAGGGTGAACGTGTGCTGTCTGACAAAAACCCATAGATCGGGTTGTCTATTGCGTCCAACACAGTATAGAATGCCAGGATCATTGCGAATTTTTCGGTTGTTATCGCAGATAGTTGATCAACATAATAAATGAAGGCATAAGTTTTAAACATATTGATCGGGATGGAAGTACCAAACATGCCAATGGCGTAATTGATCGGTTTGGTCGGGCGTGAGACTAGTCTTGATTTCATATTCATCTTCTTGCTCCTTCCCCAATGCTGGATTTAAGTAAACGACAAAAAGAGTGTAGCATTCCGGCTGGGGCAGTGTCTAACGGTTACTTAATCCGATGCGCGATTATTTAAAGAGTTTTCTACTTTTAAGATAAAATGGAGTTACGGCAGCAGATAATTATGTTAAAAAAACCAGGAGCATTCAATGGGCCAGGCGACCATTTCAGCAGGCGATTCGGTTGTTTTAGTCGATTATCATGCCAACAAAAACCTGTCAGAAATGCAGGTTTC
>DAIEPS010000021.1 GCA_027348305.1 Anaerolineaceae bacterium
CGACAACGGCCACAGTGGCGTTTTCGAGCGGGATGTCCATTTCCTGTGCGGCGCGCTTGATGGCCTGGACGGCAACGGCAACCGTATAGGAATCTCCCGTCGTAACGGGGACCACCAAACGATCCGCGATGGAAACGCCGCCAGCCTGACCCATCATCCAGCCTTCGAGCACGGCAGCCACACCGTCGATCCACTCGCCCATCACCACCGGAGCGCCGTTGTTGAGCACCACCACCGTGTTGGGTTGGATGGCGGAGACGGCCTTGATCAAAGCCACCTGTTGATCGGTCAGATCAAGATCGGTGCGGTCATAGCCTTCAGATTCCTTGAAGGAGGGCAAAGCAATGTAAAGCAGCGCAACATCTGCGGTTTTGGCGAGTGAGACAGCCCTGTCGATCATCACCTGGCTGAAAGAGTTGTCGGTGGGATATCCCTCTGCATAGGTGATCTCGGCATTGCCAGCCTGCGCTTTAACTTCATTGAAGGGGACTGCAACCTTGGTGGGGTTGATATGTGAACTTCCGCCGCCCTGGAAGTGCGCTGTTTCGGCTGAACGACCGATCACGGCAATGTGTTCATGTCCTTTCAATGGCAGCAGGCCATTGTTCTTGAGCAGCACCATGCCCTCGGTTGCGATCTGGCGGGCTAATTCGTGATGCGCTTCCACATCGAATTTACCCTTCTTGGGGGTCTGACGGGCTTTATAAACGATGCGCAAGATCCTGCGCACGGATTCATCGAGTACGGCTTCATCCAGCTCACCTGAGCGTACGGCGTCAATCACCTTCTGGGTGCGCTGTGCTTGAGGGCCGGGCATCTCCCAATCTAGACCTGCTTTGAGCGATTTAACGCGGTCGTGCACTGCTCCCCAATCGGAGACCACCAGGCCTTCAAAACCCCACTCATTTTTCAGAATGTCAGTCAGCAGATGATAATTCTCAGAGGCGTACTCGCCGTTGACTTTATTGTAAGAGCACATGACGGTGTAAGGCTGCGCTCCTTTGACTGCTTTTTCAAAGGCAGCCAGGTAGATCTCACGCAAGGTTCGCTCATCCACTTCGGAGCTGATGCAGAACCGTTGGAATTCCTGGTTGTTGGCTGCATAGTGTTTGAGTGAGGTTCCCACGCCCTTGCCTTGAATGCCATTGATAAAATTAACAGCCATTTCACCGGCCAAAAAGGGATCTTCAGAGAAATATTCAAAGTTGCGTCCGCCCAGGGGGGATCGCTTCATGTTCGCGCCGGGTCCCAGCAGCACATCCACGTTGAGCGCGATGCACTCTTCTGCCAGGGCTTCACCCATCTTCTTAATCAGGTCCACGTTCCAGGTGGATGCAGTGCAGGAAGCCGTTGGAAAGCAAGTGGCGGGCAGGCTGACCTGTGCGATGGAAGTGACATCTTCAACCCGTCTCACGCCGTGAGGGCCGTCTGATACCACCATTTCTGGGATGCCAAGTCTTTCCACGGGGGTGGTCGTCCAATTGCTGGCGCCGGTGACCAGGGCGACTTTTTCTTCAAGTGTCATCTTTGAAACTATAACTTTAATATCTTCTGACATGATCCACTCCTTGACCAAAATTAGATTATTATTTTGCAGCGCCATGCGCGTAAGAATCGAAGACAGAACGAACTTTGAGTGCAGATTGAACCTGTGCAGCCGTCCAACCGGAAGGCAGAGGCACAGAAAGGGTCGTTTTGCGTCCCGCGGGCAGGTCAAAATAGTTGTCACTGAATACGCCATCCGCGCCTTCCAGCTCCACTTCGACCAGTTTAGCCAGGTTCCTGGCAGATAATTCAATTTGTACTTGTGTTTTATCAACACTGACTTTCGTGGTTATTCCAGCATCCACCAGGTTGAGATGTTTGGTTGGCACAAAGAAAGCGGTCTGGCGGGTGATCATTTGTTCACCTTTGAAGAGTTCGGCAATGAACACCAGACTGCGGCTGGCTTCATCCGTGACCATATCGGCAAAATCGAGCGCGCAGACTTGAGAAACCCCAAACGGGGCCACCCTGGCATCCGCTTTACCGAATTTGAGTACCTTGCCATCCAACGTCTCGAGGGACCATTTCAAAGAACCCTGCCAGGCTTCACGGCTTTCATTGGTAACATACACGTTCTGCGCTGTGAGTTTGTCTTCAATTGAAAGCAGCAGCGGTGCGTAGAATTTTCGCGCAGCGTAATGCAGCGCCTTCCAGCGTCCAAAGTAATCCAGGCTGGACCACGAAGCCACGGGCCAGCAGTCGTTGAGCTGCCAGTAGATGATGCCCGAAACGCGGTCAGTATTCCTGCGCCAGTGTTCCACACCGTAGCGGATGCCTTCTGCCTGAAGCACCAGGCTAAGGTAAACCAGGGATTCAAAATCCTTCGGCAGACGGAAGGTATCGAGCATCTGGGCAACCATTAACTGGTTACCGCTGTCATTTTTCTGATGCCGTTCCATGATGTAAGAAGTCATGTTCCAGTCGGCTTCTTCAGCATAGGTCTTGATGGTGGCGAGCGGCGGCAAAGCCTGGAATCCGAACTCACTCATGAAGCGCGGGAATTGCGAACGGTATGCAGTGAAAGGTTTACGGCCGTGCCAGACATCCCAATAATGCGCGTCGCCCTGTTTCTGTCCGTTCGGATCCACGAAGGGCGTGTCAGAAGAGGGTGAACTTGGCCAGTAGGCGGTGTCGGGATCTTCCTCTTTGCACCATTCAAGCAGCGTGTGATGGAAGAATTGATCATAGGCCTTTTTAAGCGGCTGAAGAGAGGCGTCCTTCCAACCCCAATCGACCCAGCCCCATTCCATCTCGTTGTTGCCGCACCATAATGCCAGGCTGGCACGGTGGCGCAGCCGGCGGATATTCTCAACGGATTCAATCCTTACATTTTCCAAAAACTCAGCGTCATCCAGCGGATAGACACTGCAGGCGTAGACAAAATCCTGCCAGACTAAAATGCCGTAGCGGTCGCACAGGTCGTAGAAGCGTTCTTCTTCATAGAAACCACCGCCCCATACCCTCAGCATATTCTGGTGGGTCAGAGCCGCATCTCGGATCAATCCTTCAATGTAAGCATCAGAAATACGTGTCGGGAAGGAGTCCGCGGGGATCCAGTCGGAGCCTTTGGCAAACACCGGCAAATCGTTCACCACAAAGGTAAAGGACTTGCCCCATTCATCAGGCTTCTGGCGTAATTCAATCGTTCGCAGACCTAATTGATATGCTTTTTGATCCAGTTGAGCCGTCCCTTGCGAGACTTCGACGCTGACCTCGTAAAGCGGTTGGGCGCCGTAGCCGTTCGGCCACCACAACTGCGGATCACTTACTTCCACGCTCAAGGTGACTTTGTTATTCTTGACGACAGCGGAGGTTTCCAGCTTTTTGCCATCAGGAGCAGTCAATCTCAGCGCAGCCTGAATCTCTGTCTTTTCCCATGCCTGAAGGGTTACTTCTGCCGCGACTGTGACCTTACCATTGACATGCGCCTGCCTCAAATGCACGTCTTCAATGCGCACAGATTCATAACCCTCCAGCCGGATATCCTTCCAGATGCCGATAGGAGGAAGCTGCGGACCCCAGTCCCAGCCGAAATGGCAGGGGGCCTTGCGAAGGTGCGGTCCACCCGTGAGGGCCTGCGTCACACCGGGAAGATAGCGTTTTGCCTGTTGTTCTGCACCGTAACGCACAGGTGAATCAAAGGCCACGCGTATCTCATTTGTGCCTGTCTTCAACAGTGTTTTCACGTCCCAGCGATACTGCCTGAACATGTTGTTGGTTTTACCGAGTTCCTGTCCGTTCAAGAGAACCGTTGCCAGTGTGTCAAGCCCGTCGCACACCAAAAAGAGATGGGGTTTACTGAATACATCCGCATCAACTGTAAACTCAGTGCGATATTCCCAGTCGTTTTCAGCGACCCACTGAACTTTTTTCTCATTATCACCCACGAAGGGGTCTGGAATGCGATTCAGTGCCAATAAGTCGGTATGCACACCACCAGGAACAGTTGCCGGAAGCCATTCCTGCGAATCTGATTTTCGAAACTTCCAATTGCCAGCCAAAGATTGAGTTTTCATGAATCGTTTCCTGTTTTCCTGTTCTAAAAATGATTTGATCCTTTTTAAACTATACAGCGAACTAACACCAAATTATTAAAGCAAAATAAAAGCTTGCCCGAATTATAGGCAAGCCTGACTCTCAAATGAAATAGAATACCCGCGCCAATGGAATTGGCAGGTATATTCCGGATAAACAATTTGCACGGTACAAACACTCACTGTTTAGCTTTCTGTTTATGCAACCGGTTGCGAAGTGGGGCCGACTAAAGGAAGCCAATGGCTTCCTTTAGTCGTTCATTTCTCCTGGATGAGAATACCACAAAAATCGGGTATTCTCGTCCTCAAATTATTGGTTTTTGATATCGACCGTCGAAAGATCCCATTCCTCATGGATCTTGGGAACATCGTTGAGCAAACGTTTGGTGTAGGCTTCTTTCGGACGCAGGATCACCTCATCGGCAGTTCCGCTTTCAACGAATTTGCCGTGCTCCATGATAAAGACTTTATCTGACACAAAATATGCCAGCCCAATATCATGGGTGATGAAGATGATGGTCATGCCCGTGTCATTGCGCAGCTTCAACAGCATATCCAGGATGGTTGCGCGGGAGCAGGCATCGATCATGGACGTGGGTTCATCCGCCAGAAGGATTTTTGGTTTGAGCAAAAAGATGCGTGCGATCATCAAGCGCTGCATCTGTCCACCTGATAGTTCAAACGGATATTTATTGGTCAATTCCGCGAACTTCAGGTTCACGAAGCTGCATGCCTCGGTCATCATTTCGACCTTCTTTTCATAAGGAAGGTTCTTGCCGCCTCGCATGTTAATGCAATCCAGGAACAAGGAGTCGATCTTATTGAAGATGTTGTATGAAGAAAAAGGATCCTGGAAGATGGCCTGGATATTCGTCCAGTATTCTTTCTTCGCGCGTTGAGACCGGATATCTCGTTTCTTACCCTGGAAATAGATCTCACCTTCAGTGGTGCTTATCAATCCCAACAACATTTTGGCTAAAGTGGTTTTACCGCTGCCCGATTCACCTACGATGGATACAATTTCGCCTTCAGAAAAATCGAAATCCACGTGATCAACGGCCGTGTTCTTGTTGCGGCCAAGGCCGAAGACTTTGGTAAGCCCAACACCTTTAAGGCATGATTTTTTCTCAGCCATTTTGATATGCCTTTCTTAGATGCTCCTCTGAAAAGATACAACGGTAAGAGCGGTTACCTTCGACGTACTTCATATCCACCGGGAATCGCTTGCATTCGGGTGTGACATATTTGCAGCGTTCAGCAAAGCGGCAGCCTTCAGGGGGCTTCTTCAAGTTTGGAGGGGTTCCCGGGATGGCAGTCAGTTTGGAATCCTTTAGACCACTTTCAGGGACGATGATGGAACCCATCAGGCCTTTTGCATAGGGGTGAATGGGATCAAACACCGTCTGCTGGGCAGAGCCTTTTTCTACGATCTGACCGGCATACATGACCATGATATCATCGGTGACATTATAAAGCAGCGGAAGTTCATGGGTGATGAAAATCATTGCCTTAACATAACCCTTTTCCATCATGTAGCGCAGCATCTTGATGACCATCTTCTGCGAGGTCACGTCCAGCGCAGAGGAAGGTTCATCAGCGATCAAGATCTTTGGCTCAAGGATCACTGAGGTCGCGATCACCGTACGCTGTTTCATACCGCCTGAGAGTTCAACCGGGTAGCGTTGGAGTACTTCTTTGGGAAGCCCCAAGACCTCAAACCGTTCCCTGGCGAGTTCATAGATCTCTTTTTTGGACACTTTCGGATCGTGCGCTTGAACCACATCCTCAATAAAATTGATGATCTTTTGCGTGGGGTTGAGCGCATTCATGGCTGCCTGGGGAATATAGGCTATCTCATTACCAAGAATTGATTTACGTACGGCATCAGGATTCATTCCAGTAATGTTTTGGCCATCGATGATGATCTCGCCGCTCGTATAGTGAAGCGGTGAGAAGTAATAACCCATCAGACTGAGAGCAAGTGTGGATTTTCCACAACCCGATTCACCGGCGATACCCAGCGATTTACCCTCTTCAACTTTTAACGAAACATGGTCAACTGCATATACATCTTCATTGAATCTGGTGATGTATTTTGTGGTTAGTTCATTTACTTCAAGCATTACTTTTCCCATATCAATCACCTAGTCCCTTAATGCAGGATTGAATACTTGATCCATGCCTGTATTCATTAAATTCATCGAGAAAGTAATCAATGCGATGACCAGTAGGACAGGGAAGTAAGCCCACCACTTACCCAAGATCTGAGCCTGGTAGATCATTGCCCAGTTCATCATTAAACCCAGGGTTGGTACTTCACTGGTTTTTGGACCCAACCCCAGGATCGACAGAGACGCTTCTGCCAGAATTGCAGAAGAGATCTGCAAAATGAAGGCCATGACAACATAAGAAGCGATATACGGGAGAATGTCGTGGGTAATGATGTAGACGAGTGAGTGACCTGAGAGTTTCGACAAGTTCACATGATCTCGATTACGGAGTGAGATCACTTGAGACCGCACTGACCTGGTCGTCCACACCCATGAAGTAAACCCAATGACCGTAGCCACCATAACCGCGCCGCGGTGCTCTTGACCAACGCTATAAGAAATCAAGATCAAGAGAACAAAACTGGGGATGACGGTAAAGAGGTTGGTGATGAACATGATCACGTCATCCACTGCACCGCCGATATAACCGGCCAGCAACCCGAGGATTAAGCCGATCAATGTTGCAATAGTACCTGCGATCAGGCCGATCTCGAGTGATACGCTGGTAGCCTTGACCAATTCGGTGAGCACGTCTCGACCAAAGTTATCAGTGCCAAGCGGTAAGGTCCGCACACTGGCTACCTCTTTAATGTTGACATAATCATTCTGGTTGATCATTCCGACCTGCTCAAGAGCACCTGTGTCAACATTCTTAGCAGCGATGATCAATCCCTCTGATGATAAAAGGCCTGCAAGAGATTTATCAAGTCTTTGGTAATACCGCTGTTGCGAAAAGATCATCCCGGGTATATTTGCCTTGGGATCATAATTCTTGGTCCATTGATCAAGGAGTTGTGTGGTATTAGTCGTGTCTATTTGATCGGCCGGAACACCAACCTTTATCAGATAGTCTTTAATATCACTACGTTCTTTATTACCCAACTTGGCAGCAATACGTTTTGCGCTGGCATCCGGGAGGTTCAACGTATATGCTGTGGATGAAAACACTGCATCGTAATTGCTTACATAAGTTCCAGGTGGGAAGAAGGATCCCTGTGCAATGATCTCCAAAGGAGGATTCGGCACGAACAACGGATAGAAGATAGTGACCAGCAGAATTGACATGAAAATCACAAAGCCGGTCAGAAATTTACTTGAGTGGAATATTTGCTGAAGAGTATGTTTCATATCAACATCTCTGCCTAATCTGACTGAGCCGCTTTAATACGCGGATCAATCAAACCATAAATGATTTCGAGTGTGAAATTAGCGATCAAAACCATGACCGTGATAATCAAGGTTACTGCCGAGATCAATGGATAATCTTGACCTTGAATGGCAGTCAGCAGAGTTGTTCCCAGACCTGGATAGCTGAAAATGATCTCGGCCACCAATGCTCCACCAACCATTGTGCCAATTGCCAACGCCAGACCCGTGATCTGAGGGAGCATGGCATTTCTGAACACATAACCAACGATCTTGCGATCCTTGATTCCAAGGAAGCGGGCATACTTGACATAATCTGCATTTAATTCATAAATTGACATTGAACGCATACCAATTGCTTGACCACCGATCGCTATCAATACAATCGACCAGAATGGTAATTGATAGTGAACGATGACCGACCAGATGAAACGCCAACTGAATTCAGGGATCAGGTCAAAGCCATACCCCCCTGAAGTTGGAAACCACTTAAGGTCCACTGCAAAAATAACAAGCAAAATAACCGCCATACCAAATGCGGGCAAATTACTAATAAAAAGGCTGACAGGCATGATCACTTTATCAAAGCCTTTACGAATGTATGCTGCCAGCACCCCCAGAATATTTCCTATGATCCAGCCCACGATAATAGCCGGAAATTGAAGACCTACCGTCCACCAAATGGAGGATTTTAAAATGTCAATTACTGGGCGGGGGAATTGACTGAACGATGAACCAAAATTACCTTTGAAAACATTTCCAACATAAAGGAAAAACTGTTCAATAATGGGCTTGTTAGTACCAAATTGGGTGGCGTACTGTTCGTATACTGCTTTCATCCCTGTGGAGTTTGACATACCTTGTGCAAGCCTGGAAACAATGGCTGCTACCGGATCACCTGGCATCAAACGGGGAAGCGTAAAGTTCAGAAGAAAGGCGAAGACTGCAGTCACTAACAGCCAAAGCAGCTTGTTCAGGAAATACCTACGGTATCCTTTCAAGGCAATACCTCCTCATATTAGATAACAGCCATGTCCCGTGATTGGCGGAACATGGCTGTATTTTACTTCAAAACGGATTACTTAACCAGTGTCAGGTTGTATAGACCAGCGATGGAATAGCCATCGGTCAGGTCAAGCGGGGGAACTGCAGGATTGGTTCCGTCACCTTCGTGCGGGAAGTTTGTCCAGACAGATTCGTTGACTGTGTGGAAAGCTTGCGGGCGATACATCAGGGTGAAGGAAGGAACGTCGGTCAAATAGATCTTTACCAATTCAGTGTATGCAGCCTTGAGTTCAGCAGCATCGGTCATGTTGGGGATGGCGTTGATCAATTTGTCAGCATCAGCGTTCTTGTAACCACTGTAGTTACCATTCCAGTTGTTGGTGGTCTCAGCGAATTCGCTAGACATAATGTGGCGGATACGTCCCCAAGGTTGGGTCGGGCCAGCACCATCAGACCACATCATGAAGATGTCATAGCCTTCGGTGGGAAGGGGCCAGTTGGTAACAACGGTCTGATAAACGGACCATTCTGGGTAGTTGGTGGTGATTTCGATACCGATTTCTTTACCAGCGGCAGCAACGATTTCAATGGCGGCTTGCCAGTCGGACCAGCCGTTGGGGCAGGTTGCAACATATTTCAAGTTCTTGCCATCGATATCGCGGATGCCATCACCGTTTGTATCTTTGATGCCGGCTTCGTCGAGGAGCTTGTTGGCGCCTTCGATGTCATTGCCAGCCCACTGTAAGGATTTCACAGCGTCGTGATCATACATGGCCTGTTCGCCAGGAGTCGGGTTCATAAGAGACCGTGGGACCTGGGTGAAGGTAGCAGATTGGTTGGTCGTAGCGTTGGCAATGATGGTGTCATAATCGACAGCCATGGCGATTGCTTTGCGGACTGCAACATTATCCAGACCAAGGGATGAGCGATTGTAGTAAGCGGTCGGGAGGGAAGCACCGATTCCGTAGGGGGCTTCGGGGAGGTAGGTTGAGATGGGCAAGCCGTCTTTCAACCAGAGGTCCTGAACGTTGGAGTTGAACTGTTGTGAAACGTCAACTTCACCGGCCTGCAGAGCAGTGGTTCCAGCAGCGTTGTCTTTGTAAATGATGTGAGCTAAGTACTTAGGAGCAGGCAGTTTACCCCACATGGAGGCATCCTGACCCCAGTATGCTTCATTACGAATGAAGACAACTTTGGTGTCATCAGCAAAGAATTTTCCGTAAGGGCCAGAGTAAACAACATCATCGGCAACATCAGCCATTAAAGCGGTGGCATCGCCATTGGTGCGTTTTTCCAATGCTTCGGTCCATGCTTTTTGGATAACATAGTTGCTGCTCAAGTAAGCCTGAACAAGCAGGGGATTGAGAGCTTTGCCATTGTCGCCCAAGACAGCTTGAACTTCGACGGTCGCGGGATCAACAGCAACGATGTCTTTGATGTAGGCTTTGTTGGCGGCGCCGAATTGGGTGTTGTATTTCACGTGGGAAGCCCAGGTGTAAGCAACATCGTCAGCGGTGACTGCAGAGCCATCAGACCATTTGGCAGCAGCTTTGAGTTTGAAGGTGAGTTTGGTCATGCCAGCATCCCAAGTGAAGGGGCCGTCAGCCAAGAGAGGATACACCTTGCCATCCATCATGTTGTAGATGTATGGGGTTTCAAACATAGGAACACGGGCGTTGTCTTGCTGGGCAAGACCAAGGGCGTTGTTACAGTTGGAGCTGTATGGGTTCCAGCAGACAACGGCACCCCATTGTTGACCATTGAAGTACAGGGTCTCATTGCGGGGGAGGACGGTATCGCCAGCAACAACATCAGCAGCGGCTCCACCAGAAGCTGCAGGAGCTTCGGTTGCGGCAGCGGTAGCGGTAGCTACAGGGGCTTCAGTGGCAGCAGCGGTGGCTGCAGGTGCTTCAGTGGCCTTGGCGCAAGCGGTCAAAGCCATTGTGAAGACAACAATAATTGTCAAAACAAACATCAAACGTTTCATTTCTTCTTTCTCCTTTTATAGTACGGGTTGGAAAATATCAAACCTTCCACAAGCAAGATTGTTTAGGTTTACCACCTCCTTTATGTTCAAAATAATAAGTAAAAACAAGTTGAGAGAAGTAATTTTGTCGCAAAACCATACACTAACTTTTTTACTCTCAAACCATACTTTGAAAAATATGCCTATCAATATTTTTAAAGTTCTTGCCTTGTTACAAACAGCATTGCACGTTGATCTTTACTTGAACCAAACCAAGTGAAACATCGCGTTGATTGATTATTGTTTCTGGAAATTGTACTTATGGGTTTTACCTTGGATGCCGTTGAAAAATTCATAATATCAACGATTACCCCCCTGCGGGTAACATCCTTGGAACTTTCATAAGTATTATCCGCCTGAAAAAAGGCGGCGTACGGCGTAACTGTCTTAGACAAGAGCGGCATACAATCCTTCTGAGTTTCCTCTTTACCCGAGTAGACTGGTTCGGAACCTGGTAACTGCCGGTAATTCTTCAAACAATTTTTTCAACACCGATCAATGGGATTTACCCCAAATACTACAAAATATCATTAGCGTTTTTCATGAGAGCGCTTTCATCGAATATGGGTATTATATGTATTTTTTTTAGAAAAGTCAATCACTTTTTGTATTTCTCCGGTTTTTCATTACTTAACCGGCTTTTTAACAAAATAACGATTTATCCTTTCCCATCATCTCATAATAATTCGAAAAATCAGTGTGCTTATCGACATATAAAAAAACTTTTCCAAATCCAGAAGAAAAGTGATCAAATTGGCAGATTATGGGGCGAAAACTTGATTATTCCAATTCTTTTACCAGGATTTAATAGCTTCATGTTTCGTTTTCTGCTAAAACTAGTATAAAGTGAAATGTTTGTCCCTCAAATTCAGCACTCTTTTGGGGAATAGAAACCTCGTACCCCGGTTGTTTTACAAGCTTAATGGTAAGCATTTTTACCCGTCTGAAAATATTAAAGGGTCTGGTAATGTTGTTCTGCGCAATTATTATTTTTAATCGTTTACAGGAGAGAACATGACAACTCACATTGCAGAAAAAGACAAACTATTATCACAACGAAAAACTATAGGGTTTATGATCTCCAATGACCTGGAAAACCATTTTCATGTTCCCATTTGGCGAGGTGTTTCAGAAGTAGCTCAAGAAGAAAACTGCAACCTCGTTACCTTTCTAAATTCAAATGTCTGGTATTCACCTGAGACAATTAATAAAAATAGAACAATCTATAAACAGATCAACACCTCCACATTGGATGGGATGATCTCATTCGATTTTGGCGTCCCATGGGTAATGGAACATCTTACGCATTTTGAATCCGCAGCGAATGTCATCGTAAATTACCCACGCAAAAACTATCCCTGTTTGACCATCAGTCAAAAGGGGATCAAACAGGTGGTCGACCATCTCATTACCATCCACCACAAGCGTAAATTCATCTATATCAGCGGCAATAAAGGCAACTTCGAAGCTGAATCCAGGCTGGAAGCATTTAAAGAATCCCTGGCCAATCATGATATCCCCTTCGAACAAGACCGCCTGTTCTACGGGGATTTCGGGGATGTCTCATGCGGCTACCGTTTTGTGACAGAAGCCATCGAAAAAAGGCACCTGGCTTTTGATGCAGTCGTGTGCGCGAATGACAATATGGCCACTTCCGCTATGGCCGCTCTTGAAAAACACAATCTTGCTGTGCCCTACGATGTGGCAGTCACGGGTTTTGATGATGACTCAAGGGCAAAATCCAGTGTTCCCCCCATGACCACCATCCGCGCCTCTTTCTATAGCGTGGCACGCAAAGGCACCCATAAACTGATCAGCAAACTCAATGGCGCAAATATCCCCAATGAGACGGAGGTACTGCCCTCCGACCTGGTCATCCGCCGCTCCTGTGGTTGCCTTCCAGATTCGATTCTGCACGCATCAACTGGAAAGAAGCGCAATGGGTTGGGCCGCCTATTTGCCAAGATCGATCAGAATGCCTGTGATCATGAGATGCAAGAAATAATTGGCGAAAAGTCAGCAGCGCTTTCAAAAGACTGGCAGTCCAGCTTATGGAACTCGCTTTATTCAGGACTTAAATCTAAGAATGTGAATGAATTCATCCAACAAATTGACCTGGTTCAGAGAGCATTTCTGAAGCTTAGCATTGATCTGGATACCTTGCAGGATATTCTTTCAATCATTCGCCGGTCATTGAGCAATGCCGCACATGGAAACTCAAATCAAAACAACCTGATCGAAGATTTTTTCAACCAGGCACGTGTGTTCGTTTCTGAAATAGTTGACCAAAAACAGATCCGCGAAAATCTTGATATTGACGGACAATACGTCCTTTTATTGCGCTGCATTAACCGCTTGATCACCACTTTCGACATGGACGGTCTGATGGATGTGCTGGTCTCTGAAGTCCAGCCCACCTTGAACATACCGGGCATCTATCTTGTTAAATTTGAAGACACTGAATGGCCGGCTAAAACGGGCAGGCTGATCCTCGCCTCAAATGAAAATGGGCGCATGGATCTGGGTGCTGAAGGCATCGTTTTCGATGTGGATCGATTGCTGCCTGAAAAGATCATCAGCGATACAAAAAGACAGAATCTTCTGGTTGCTCCGCTGTTCTTCAGGGATGAGAACCTGGGATATGTTATTTTTGAAGTTTCTCACCTCGGCGGATTTTACAGCCAACTCACCACCCAGATAGCCAGTGCCTTGAAAGGTGGCATCCTTTTCAAACAACGCGACGCTTTAATTCAAAACGTGGCTGAGAACGCCGCAAAAATCTCAAGCGTGTCTGACAAATTAACGATAAACGTCAACAGCACCCGAGACGCCATGAGCCAGATCGCTCAATCCATGAGTCAGGTCGCCAAAGGCGCGAGCGAACAGGCGCAAGTGGTGAACCAGGCTGCGCTCTCGATCGACAACATGGCGGCTGCTAGTCAGAAAATAGCCGGGGATGCCAATACGGGCAACACATTCGCGGCACAGGCAGCCAAAGAAGCCCAGGAAGGCGCATTGCTGAGCAGTTCAACGGTCAATGATATGAACGAGATCAAGAAAATGGTTGGGGATGCTTCTGAAAAAGTTCAGGAGATGAGCAAGCACTCCGACAAGATCAGCTCCATTGTGGAAACTATTGAAGATATTGCCTCACAAACCAACTTGCTGGCATTGAACGCCGCCATCGAGGCAGCCAGAGCTGGTGAGCATGGCAAGGGCTTTGCCGTTGTCGCGGATGAAGTGCGCAAGCTGGCTGAAAAATCATCCCTGTCGGCTAAAGAGATCGCCAATCTGGTCGTTACCATTCAAAAATCCATCGGTGAAGCCGTGAAATCCATGGCACAAAGTGATGCCGAAGTCGCCAATGGAGTCTCGCAAGCGGATAAAGCCAACCATGCTCTGATCAACATTCAACAAGCTGCCGACCAGGTCTATCAACGGGTAACCGAGATCTCAGAGTCAGCCGGCAGCATCGCCACTCAGGCCTCCCAAATGGCCTCCGCAGTGGAAAACATAGCCAGTGTCACTGAGGAGAATACCTCAGCCACCGAGGAAGTGAACGCTTCGGTTGAAGAGATCAACGCGGAGATGGAAGAAATGGCTTCCCTCACCCAGTCCATGGTGGATATGGCCAGCGCAATGCGCGAACTGGTGGATCTGCACAAGTAATTGAAACATCTTAACCTTAAGATCAGTCCGGTTTTTTTCCCCGGACTGATTTTATTATCCCAACAGGTTGATCTAAAGGTCGTTGGTGTTTTTCACAAAATCTAAAATATCATTGATCTTGCAAAACGCCAGGCCGGTCACCGTATCAGCGCCGCCATAATAAATGGCAATCCTGCCGGTAGGCTCATCGTAAAGTGACGCACAGGGGAAGGCAACGTTGGGGGTATCACCCACACACTCATAGAGTGTTTGTGGAGACATGAGGTAAGGTCCACCTCGCTTGATCACCTTCCACGGCTGCTCGAGATCCAGAAGCGCCGCCCCATAGCTGTAAACAAAACCGTTGCATGAGGTCAAAACACCGTGGTAAAACAGCAGCCAGCCTTCGGGGGTTTCAATGGGCACGGGCCCCGCCCCCACTTTAGTGCTCTGCCATCCGCCTTTGGTGCCCATGACGAAGCGGTGTTCACCCCAATGGATCATATCGGGGCTCTGGCTGATGTAAATGTCGCCAAATGGGGTATGTCCGTTGTCACTGGGCCGGCTGAGCATCACGTACTTGCCGTTGATCTTGCGTGGAAAAAGCACGCCGTTGCGGTTAAAAGGCAGAAGGGCATTTTCAAGGAAATGGAATTTTTCAAAGTCGTAGGTATAGCCGATGCCAATCGTCGGGCCGTGGTATCCGTTGCACCAGGTCACATAATAGCGGTCTTCGAGC
>DAIEPS010000220.1 GCA_027348305.1 Anaerolineaceae bacterium
GCCAGCATCCCAGGTTGATTAAAACGCAGTTTGGGAGTGACTTCAATGGAAAATTGATAGCCGGGTCTACCGTTGCCTGATCCGGTGGGGTCACCGGCTTGAACAAGATAGCCTGGCACCACCCGGTAAAAGGGAGTATTGTCATACCATTTTTCCCTGGCTAAAAAGAGGAAGTTGTTCACCGCCATGGGGGCTTCTTGTGGATAGAGTTCAAAAACGATATTCCCTTTTTCGGTGGAAAAAGTGACCGTATAGCTCTTGTTGACATCAATGGTCATTTCGGGGCAGGCAGTGAATGCGTGTTCCGGAAGCTTGTAATATTGAACCATATTGGAAAGGCTGCTGATATCCACCCAATCCTGGTAAAGCGTTTTGTTAAAGAACAAAGCCGGGGGTGTGGTCAGGCTGGTCTCTGCGCTTTTGCGGGTGGCATCAAACACTTTTTTAATGGTCGCGTCGCTGGTCATGTCGGCCATGAATTGGGTCTTATCCAGCTTGAGTTCGGTGCTCAGGTCAACCAGCCAGGTTGAAAATTCCTTGATCGAAAGCGATATCCATTCGTTTTGGCGGGAGAATAAGATATCGTGCATATCCCAATATTTGTCCTGCAGTCCGGCTGCTTCGGCGGCCTGGGCAGCCAGTGCAGCCTTGTCGTGTTCATCCGTCAGGGGCAGGTAGCGGAAAACCACCTTCACGTCATCAGGGTAGGCTTGCTGCAATATGCGCAAATTCAGCGCCAATTTGGCGCAAATTTGACACTGGTAATCAGTATATTCATAAATGATGATCTTGGCCGTGTCGGCACCCAAAACCCAATCCGATTTCGAAGGATCAGGAATCTTTTTATCCACTTCAGCAGAGACGGCGGGCAAGATCGGAGCCGCGCTGCAGGTTGCCGGTCCGCTGGGGGTAATGGCCAGGGTGGGCATGCTGGTGGGGGTGGCGCTTGCCCTTGATGTTGGGACGGCGGTGGCCGTGGGGGCCAGCGTGCGGGTGGGGTTGCCGATGGTCGCGCGCGGGGTCTGCGTAGGCATTGTTGGACCGAAGAGGCTCTGACAGGCAGATAAAACGAGAATACTGACCATTATCGTGACCAGGCAGGTGATTTTGAGGGCTGACTTCATCACTTATGACTCTCCAGTTCTTCCAGGATCACGGTGCGGATGTCTTTCTGTACCTGTTCAGGATCATTGGCGGCATTGATCACCCGCCAGCGGTCTGGTTCAGCCTGCACCATTTCTTTATAACCAGCCCTGACGCGCTTGTGAAATTCCACTTTTTGGGCATCCAGGCGGTTCCACTCGCTGCCGCCTTTGATCTTTCGTTTAAGACCTTCATCCACATCCACATCCAGCAGCAGGGTGAGGTCGGGCTTCAATCCGCCTGTGGCAAACTTCAATATCTCTTTTAAGATTTTCAAGTCCAGCCCGTGACCATAACCCTGATAGGCTAAAGTTGAATCTCCATAACGGTCGCTGATCACCACCACCCCTTTTTCAAGGTTGGGGCGGATCACTTCAGTCACGATCTGGGCACGCGCGGCGCAAAACAGCAAGATCTCGGTGTTCGGATGCATCATGGTGTTGTCCATGCGCATGATGACTTCACGGATCTGATCGCCGATGAAGGTGCCGCCAGGTTCGCGTGTGGTTAAAACCTCAAATCCCTGCTCCCTGATAAACTCAGCCAGTTTGCATATCTGCATGGATTTTCCACTGCCTTCGGGACCTTCAAGTGTAATGAACATGCGACCTTCTTATTCTCTGAAGATTCTGACCCTGCGATTGGGGTCCTTGCCGTAGGAGTGCGAGACCAATTCTGCATTGCGCGCCATCTCGTGTTGGATGCGGCGTACTGTGGCGTTTGCCGGGGGAAGGTCGACCCATTTTTGGCCGTTGACCACCGCCTGGATGGCAGACTCCGTCTGGCGGGCGACTTCATCATAATTGGCTGCCACGCTGTCACTGGGCAGGTTGAACACTTCAGCCAGTGATTGCTCGATCTGGTTGATGGTATTGGCGCGCAGCACATAGATGGGAACCCCGCGCGCTTCAGCATCCATAATGGGCTGCTGGCGTGAGCGGTAATACGTGCGCAGTGTCAATACGATGTCCGCGTCTTCAATGCTCCTGGCAACCTGGGCGGGTACCCCCAGCCGGGCGGTTGCCTGCTGCATGCGGTTGCGTGCCACGCCGTAGGGGTAGATGCGGATGATGCGGTTGGGGTTGCGCTGTGAGATCACCCGTTGAGGGGGTTGATCGTAGGATTCAGGTTCAAAAGAGACTTCAGGCCTTTGCCGATTGGTGACGTATGGCTGAGGCTGATCTCCCTTTCTCATTTCACCGCTGCCCTGATAGGAACGCCGGGTACCTTGCACCATACCC
>DAIEPS010000221.1 GCA_027348305.1 Anaerolineaceae bacterium
CCAGCTTTCCAAGGCTCGTCGCCGTTATATCTGCGTAATTGTGGGAACTTCAGCGCCACCACGACCACTGAGATCAGGCAGCCAATGCCGCCGGTGATGATCGAGATGGGCGTACCAAAAGCTTGTGCCACAAGACCGGCTTCCATTTCTCCTAAACGCGGACCGCCCGCGAAGAAGATCTGGTTGATGCTGATCATGCGTCCGCGTAGTTCATCAGGTGTTTGCAGTTGGCGGATGGTGCCACGCAATACCGTGCTGACTGCATCTCCAGCGCCAATTAAGACCAGGGCTGCAAAGGTCAAAGCAAAACTGCGTGAAAGTCCAAACAGAATCGTGGACAGTCCAAACAGGGTCACACCGCCAATCAGCAGTTTACCTTGTTTGCGGATTCTTCTGGACTGGGCCATGATGAACCCGACGACAACTGACCCGACGGATTGAGCTGCAGAAAGCCAGCCGTATCCGATGGCGCCTACCTTGAGAATATCTTGCGCCACAAATGGCAGTAAACTGCTGGCTGAGCTAAAAAACGACGCGAAGAAATCCATGATCATGCTGGAGAGAATGATCGGCTGCGTGAGTATGTAACGGATCCCCACCGGGATGCCGGCGATATCCAGTTTGGGCCTTGTGCGTTTTTCATTTACTGCCATAGGGGAGGATTCTTTCTCCACATTGCCCATCATGATCAGGGCGGCGATCACCGCCAAAAAGGAAATGGCGTTGATCCAATACGACCACTGCAGTCCCAGGCTGGCGATCACCAGTCCGCTCAGAGCGGGGCCAATGATGGCGCCGATATCCATGGCGATGGATTGAAGGGCAAATGCCCCGGGCAGGTCCTCCCGCGGCACCAGGTTTGTGATCATCGACTGCCTGGATGGACTGTCAAATGCGATCGCGATGCCGGAAAAAGCGGAAATAATATAGATCGTCCAAATGGACATATGTCCGAGGTATGTAAACAATCCCAGTGTAAAAGCGCATATCAGCATGAAGGATTGAGTGATGAATAATACCTTGCGGCGATTGAAGGTGTCTGCGAACAAGCCTCCGATCAATGCGAACATCAAAATGGGGATCAACCTTGAAATGCCCACACCGCTGACGGCGATGGGCTGGTCGGTGAGCATGCGCAGGTGCCAATAGATTGACCAGACCTGCATCTGTGAACCGGCAATGGAGATTAATAACCCCGCCCAAAGGAGTGCAAATTTGCGATGTTTGAGGGCGGGGGGAACTTTGAAATAATCTTTCAATCTCATTTAGGTGTGATCAAGTACCCCAATCTCGAAGATATAGAAAATCATAGCCCATGGTGCGGTTGCTCAGTTTGGCGATTGGCGGCAATACGCGTTTGAATTGATTCTTGCGCACGCGCTGGATCACGGCTTTAACGAAGTTCTCGGCAAAACCGGCTTCGACACATTCTTCAGGTTTGTAGCGTTGATCGATCAACAGATAGAGCAAACGGTCAACTTCTTCATAGGTGAATCCGAGCTCACCTTCATCGGTCTGGCCTACCCACAGGTCGGCTGAAGGCGCCTTATCGAGCAGCGGCTGGGGCACGCCCACGGCTCTTGAAAGTTCCCTGACCTGGGTCTTAAAGAGATCGCCAATGGGGTTGATCGCGCAGGCAGAATCACCGTAAAGCGTGCTGTATCCCAGCAGGATCTCTGTCTTGTTGCCGGTGCCTAGAACCAGCCCTTTGAAGGCTTCGGATTGGTCAAAGAGGATGATCATACGCTGCCGGGCCATGATGTTGCCTTTGCGCCGGTTTTCCATGTCTGGAAAGCGCTCGATCAGCGGATCAACCATTTCAGTGATCGGCACGGTGAGCGATTGTACCCCCAGGTCGTCTATGATCAGTTGCGCGTGATCGAGCGACCCCTGCGAGGAGGTTTTATAAGGCATGCGGATAGCCAATACATTTTCAGGGCCAACCGCCTGGGCTGCCAGATAGCAGACCAGGGCGGAATCAATTCCGCCGGAGAGCCCTAAAACAGCACGGGAAAAACCAGAACGGCCGATCTCGGTTTTGATAAATCCGGTCAGGATCGTACGTGCCAACTCGGTATCAATGGACAGGTCAGGCATGTATCCTCCGAAAATGAAAATTACTGGATAACTTCATTTTACCTCTGATCGCGGTTCAAGACACCGTTTATTTTTGGTTTGCCTGGTTGATGCGGGTGATCTCTTTGAGTACCAATAAAGATTTTTCATCGCGCAGCAACGGCAGCCTGGCGCGGGTGCGGTGCAGTTGATTGAGGTCCAGTTCGGTAAACACCAGCTCTTCTTTATGCTGCGGACCCAATACAACCGGCTCGCCATCAGGG
>DAIEPS010000222.1 GCA_027348305.1 Anaerolineaceae bacterium
TGGGCTGCGCAGGCGAAGCCTGCACATTCATCAGCCTGCTGGTCTACAACCAGGCCTTCCAGAGCATGCAGTTTGGGCTGGCCACGGCCACGGCCTTCGTGCTCTTCCTCTTCATCCTGATCCCGCGAAAAATACTCCTGTCCATCCCGAATTGAGATCCAAAACAGCATGATCATGAACACCGCAGCCAGGATGCACCAGGTGCAGGTGGCGCGCAGGACAAACACTTCAAGGTAGGTCAGGTAGATCGAGAAAATAATGCCAAAGAAACCCAACCCCCACATGCCCATGTTATAGATTTTCTTGTTGGCTGGAGGTAGCCATTTTTTACCCAGCCAGGTGATCAGTATTCCAACGTAGCCTATGACGCCCAATAATGCGACCGGTAAAAAGCCGAACAATACTGCATAGGAGCTGCTTTGAACTTCTCCGCAGCCGGGGATGGACACACCGCATACCGCAGTGGACGAGGTCATTTCCACATAGGTCAGATAGCCCGAAACGATCAGCCCGCCGGCGATGAAGGGGAGGACAAACCAATCCCAGGCTTTATCCATTAATACAAGAGAACGCTTTTGCACCAGGCTTATCAATGCAACAATGATGGGTATCAGCAGGATCACAAAAATAATTATGGCGAAATATTTTGTGTAGCCAGTTGTCGTCGTCAGGTCCAGGGCGGCAGGGAAGCCGATGAATGGGAATAGTATCAATAATATGGAATACCATCCCCGCTTCCTGGATTCAGGATCCGATTTTGCGTTGATAAAAAAGGAGGCCGGGATGCAGAATATCAAGACCAGCAGCACGATAAATGCAAGAAAATCAGCCTGGATGTAGTTTAGCAAAGTCAGCATAATAACCCCTTATTGAAATTCAGTTTATTCATCATCCGATAAAAATATCAGTTTTTGATAAGATTTGAAAATAATTGTCCACTCTTTGTATCAATTATAAACACTTCTGAAAGTGATCTCAGAAGTGTCCTGTTGAAAAAAATATCTTATTGACTCTCAGGTTTTTTTACATTGATTATGCGTTAAGGGTTTCGTGCAGATCGGACCACTTTTCAAGATGGGCTTCGAGTTCAGCTTGCATGCGGGCATAGTTCACCGCCATAGTCTGTACCTGCCCCGGGTCGGAGGGTGGAGAAGCCAGGTCTTCTTCGAGGCATTTGATCTCGTTTTCCAGCCAGGCAATTTTTTCTTCCAATAATTGAATGCCTTTTTCAACCTTTTGCTTTTCACCCTTGCTCATAACAGGTTTGCTTTTATCACTTTGAGGCTGGTTGACAACCTTTGGCTCTTCAACCACCACAGGCTGGTTTAGCTGCTGCTTGTAGGCCTTAAACTCACTGTAAGTGCCCTTGAAACTGGTCAGCGTATGATCCTTGGGCTCAACCTCCCAGATCTGGGTGGCCAGCCGGTCGATCAGGTAACGGTCATGCGAAACGAGCAAGATCGTGCCTCTAAAATCTGCCATCACGGATTGCAGAATCTCTTGCGAAGGCAGGTCAAGATGGTTGGTGGGCTCATCCAGCAACAGCAGGTTGTAACCCTGCAGCGCCAGGCAGGCAAGCGCCAGCCTTCCACGTTCACCGCCTGAAAGCAAGTCCACGGTCTTGAAGACATCATCCCCGGTAAAGAGGAATTTGGCCAGGTAATCACGCACCTCGCCGGGCAGCATTTTGGGCACCACCCCCTGGATCTCTTCGACCAGCGTCCATTCGGGGTGCAATCCTTCGTGCGCCTGGGCAAAATAGCCGATCTTGAGATTCGCACCCAGCACTGCCTCGCCCGCGAACGGTGGAATTTTCTCAAGCAAGGTTTTTAAGAAAGTGGTCTTACCTGCCCCGTTTGGCCCAATGATGGCGGCGCATTCATTGCGCACCAGGGTCAGGTCGGGCACTTCAAAGAGCGGTTTGCCCTCATCGGCATAACCCACTTGAAGTGAGCGGGTGCGCAGCACCAGGTCGCCTGAGCGATCTGCAGATTTGAGGTTAAGGTGCAGGGCGCGTTTCTGGGTGGGCGGCGTCAGGCGCGCTTCATCCAGCATGCGTTCAAGTCGTTTGCGTCTGCCCTGAGCCTGACGAGTGTTCTGACCGGCAATGTTGCGCCGG
>DAIEPS010000223.1 GCA_027348305.1 Anaerolineaceae bacterium
CCTGGTGGAAGGGCATCGGCAAAGGGGATGAGACACCCGGCGGCGGCAAGAACATGGGCCTGGTCTGGGCACTCACCATCCTCACCTCGGTTTTCCAGGTGGTCGGGCTGGCAGTCATCCTCAACGTGGTGGCCAAGGCTTTCGGTTCGGTCAATATCGCCACAGGGGCGCTCACAGGCGCACTGGTCTGGCTTTTCATCATCGCCCCCACCAATTTGACCAACAAGCTCTTCGCGGGTTTCCCTTTCAAGGTCTGGTTCATCGAAGCAGGCAACCATCTGCTCAACTTCGTGCTCTTCGGCGCCCTGCTCGGATTGTGGCGGTAAAGCCATGCGTAAACTATTCCTGTTCATGCTCACTTCACTGGAGGGTTATTTTGAAGATGAACGACAATCCCTCGACTGGCACAATGTGGATCTCGAATTCGAACGCTTTGCGATCGAGCAGCTTAACACGGTTGACACCATCCTGTTTGGGCGCAAAACCTACGAGATGATGGCCGCCTTCTGGCCAACGGATGACGCCATCCAGTCCGACCCGATCACGGCTGAACGCATGAACAGCCTTCCCAAGCTGGTGTTTTCCAAGTCGCTCAAGTCTGCGGGTTGGCACAACACACGCCTCATTCACAATAACGAAATTGGCGAGGTCATCACACTCAAGCAAAGTGACGGCAAAGACATCGCCGTCTTTGGCAGTTCCGATCTTGGGGTGACCCTGCTGCAGGCCGGGCTGCTGGATGAGATCCGCGTGCTGGTCAATCCGCTGTTGCTCGGGGCGGGAAAATCGCTTTTCACGGGGCTGGAGGGGCGCATCAAGCTGACGCTGTTGAGCACCCGCACCTTTGGCAACGGCAACGTACTGCTGACTTATCAACCAGATTATTAATAATCTGGTTGGTTTTTCAAAAAAACAGCGGCTATTCTCAGGGCCGCTGTTTTGATTAAGAATATGCTAATCATTCTGACTAATAATATCCAAAAAGTAAAACAAAAGATATAATAATGTAATATTTTTTCAAAGATGAAGAAACGAATACCACCAGACCTGGGGGTGGTATGACAATCATAGAAAGTTGTACTGATGAATAAAGTTGATACTTGTATCATGCTGATAGATGACAATTCAAGCGACCTGAGTCTACTTGTCCGGGCCTTTGAAAACAAAACCGTAAATACTAAAATCCTGTGCATGAATGATGGTCATGAAGCGCTGGCCTATTTAATGGGGGATGGCGTTTTTGCAGACCGGAAACAAAATCCATATCCCTCCATGTTGATTACTGATATCAACATGCCCGGGGTGGATGGATTTGATATTTTGGAATATCTTCAAAGTAATCCAGCACAAGAAATCGTTCCCACGATTGTGTTGTCTTCCTCTGAAGATCCAGATGATATTCGCGTGGCTTATAAATTAGGCGCATTTTCTTACCTGGTCAAGCCATATAAGTTTATTGATCTTTGCTCGCAGGTCGAGACTTTGATCAATTACTGGCGTACCAATAAAGTGCCGCTAAAAGATGCTTCAGGAAAACAACTGATTACTGACACAAAAGGAAAACTCGGAGAACGGTATTCCCGACTTTCATAGACCAATAATCACAGCGGATCGATACAATATCGATCCGCTGCAAATTTATGTCACATGTTCGTTAACACTTTTATTTAGAGCTTGCCGAACGCCACGCCTTTGTAGACCCAGCCGCAGGCCAGAACGGCATCCTGGATGGGTTTCTTCAACTCGTTGGTGCTGAATTTATACTTGTAGATCTGCCCGGGCGCGAGGGTCTCGG
>DAIEPS010000224.1 GCA_027348305.1 Anaerolineaceae bacterium
TTGGGAAAATTTAGCAAGGATTTGGGGGTGGATTTGGGCACCTCCAGCACTTTGGTGTATACGGCGGACAAAGGCATTATTATCAACGAACCGAGCGTGGTGGCGGTTAATAACCGCACCGACGAGGTGCTGGCGGTGGGTGAAGAGGCTAAGCGGATGCTGGGCAAAACCCCGTCGCACATTTTGGCGATTAAACCGTTGATTGACGGCGTGGTGTCGGATTTTGAAGTAACGGAAAAAATGCTAAAATACTTTATTGACAAAGTTCATAGCGAAAACTTTACGCTGGTGCCGCGCCCGCGGGTGGTTATCGGCATCCCGCTGGACATTACCGAGGTGGAAAAGAAAGCGGTGGAAGACGCGGTTAAATCGGCCGGCGCCCGCGAAGTTTATCTGGTGGAAGAACCGATGGCCGGCGCCATCGGCGTGCGGTTGCCGGTCTTGGAAGCCAACGCCACCATGATTGTGGATATCGGCGGCGGTACCACCGACATCGCCGTTATCGCCTTGGGCGGCTGCGTCAATACCAAGAGTTTGCGTTTGGCCGGCAACGCTTTGAATAATGACATTATTCAGTATGTGCGCGAAGAATTCAATATTTTAATCGGCGAGCAGCTGGCGGAAAAAGTTAAAATTGAAATCGGCGCCGCCACTCATTTGAAATAAAATTTGGAAATGAATTTGCGCGGCCGCGACTTAATCAGCGGTTTGCCCAAAGAAATTAAAATTACCGACGGCCAGATTCGCGAGGCCATGCGTAAAACTATCAATCAAATCCTTGACAACATTAAATTGGTGCTGGAAACGACGCCGCC
>DAIEPS010000225.1 GCA_027348305.1 Anaerolineaceae bacterium
CACGAGGGACATGTGGGACGCAAAATTCGCGCCACGAAATACACGAAAAGGAAAAGATTATTGTAGGGGCGGTTCATCCAGCAAGTGGACGCTTCGCGCGAACCGCTTCGTTTTATTTAATAATTCGGCCGGGTCGCCCCACTCACATCGCTCGCCCTCAAAACACGAGGGACATGTGGGGCACTCACTTGCCCTCCCGAAGGACATCGGGACGATGAGACTGCAAGTGCCAGGGCAGTACAAACGACTTATCTGTTTACCCTCTTACTAATTCTACGATTTGTAATATTCGTCCTTTACTCCCCAATTCTGTGGATTTAAGTAAATGTAATTGACATTGTTCTCGTAATCTTTTTCAGAACGGATGATATGGTCATAATAATTGCGCTGCCAGACCGGTTGGCTTGTTGTGCCCCTTTTCTGGTTGATCCTTTTGGCCGAAAATGTCTTGAATTGCCTCACAATTTCCGGCAACCCTACGGTAGGGGCGGGTCCGTGACCCGCCCTGGAATCTTCTGGGGCAGGTTTGGAACCTGCCCCCACAGCGAATCGCTATCTTTGTCTCAACACTTCTTCCAAAATCACACGCTCTTCATCGGTCTGCATGACCAATATCTTGATTGCGGACTCACCGTCGTGGATCCAGGTTACCTTGTC
>DAIEPS010000226.1 GCA_027348305.1 Anaerolineaceae bacterium
ATCCCTACATAATGAATGTCATTGCGAACCCTGGATCCATAAATCCGAAAGCTAAATTAATTATCAAGGGTTCACATCAAACACACAAAATACTCGTGTCAGGGTGAAGCACAAGGTCCTCCGAAGGAGGAATCCCCACATCTCTACTGTCATTGCGAACCCTGGAAATATTGCTCCATAATGAAAAAAAGCAAACAAGGGTTCACATCAAACGAGCAATTTACTTGTGTCAGGGTGAAGCAATCCCCGACTAAATTTCACCCATTAATTCTCAAAAGGTGGGGGTTTTTACGAGCGTATATAATCACGTAAGATAAAAGTAGATTTCTGGGTAGAAACACATTTTAAGAAGAAATGAGGAAAATATTTATCAATAATTGGGGATTGCTTCACCCTGACATGATTTACTTATCTGTCACCAGTGAGCCCGTGTTTAAAATGGCACTTTTCAGAGTAATATATGCAGGGTTCGCAATGACATAAGATTTTTTTGGCAGGGTTCGCAATGACAATAGTTTTTTGTGTGGGTTCGCCAGAAGATAGAGTGATTTACAAAGGTAAAATGCAGCGGTGAATGGCCACGGTGCCAAAATTCAAGGTTTCAAATTCCACGTTTTGAAGACCGGCTGCCTTCATTTTT
>DAIEPS010000227.1 GCA_027348305.1 Anaerolineaceae bacterium
TGCAGCAGCTTCAAAAACGACTGTGCCGCGCCCAAGCTTACGGGTTCGGCTTTAATCTCATTATGAAATTCCATAAAAGCCGAAATGGCGGTGTTGAATCGGAAAGCTTCAATATCTTCTCCTACCTTTTTTACCAGGCGATGGAGCAATTTTTCCGCTTTCGGAGAAGTGTTTTGCGGCTTTGTATTTTCCGACAGCTCTTCGGCCCATTGCCATACCCGGTCCAAAAACCTGCGCACACCGACCACGCCCTGGTCATTCCAGGAAACCATAAGTTCGTGGGGGCCTAAAAACATTTCATACATGCGCAAAGTATCCGCCCCGTGCTTTTTAACAATCACTTGCGGGTCTACCACGTTTCCGCGGCTCTTGGACATCTTTTCACCGTCTGCGGCCAGAACAATGCCGTGCGGCTGGCGTTTTTTATAGGGCTCTTTTTCAGTAACGAGCCCCTGGTCATACAAAAATAAATTCCAAAAACGGGAATACAGCAAATGCAGCGTGGTGTGTTCCATGCCGCCGAAATACACATCCACCGGCTGCCAATACTTCAGTTTTTTCAGGTCGGCAAATTTTGACTTGTTCTTCGGGTCCGCATACCGCAGCCAATACCAGGAACTGCCGG
>DAIEPS010000228.1 GCA_027348305.1 Anaerolineaceae bacterium
CATGCCCTTTGAAAGTTCCTCCGTCCTCTTCTGGAGGGCATCATCAATGTCTAGTTTCTGAGCCCACGCCGTGGCGCGGGCGTGCGCATCCGATGCGTGCAGGCCATGGATCTGACCAAAAAAGACAAGCTGCTCGACGACCTTCATCTTCTTGTAGAGTCCGCGCTCTTCCGGCAGATAGCCGACGCGCTCAAGGCTTGCGCGTTCAAAAGGCTTGCCGAAGAGGTTGATGGAGCCGCTGTCGGGCATCGTGATTCCCATCATCATGCGGATTGAGCTGGTTTTGCCGGCGCCGTTAGGTCCGAGCAGTCCAAACATCTGGCCGGCTTCGATAGCAAGACTCAGTTGATGGACCGCGACTTTACTTTCGTAGGCTTTGGTAACCTGGGCAAATTCAACAACGGGCATGATTGATCCTTCAGAATCAGCCGGGCTTCGTGCAGCACATGATCCGGAACGTTGGCTTCCTTGAAGATTCCTATCACTACTTGTCCGGAAGGCCTGAAACAGTCTGGACTCAAATGTACGACAAAACGCCAATTTCGCTTGGTACGAGCTCGATAAGTCCGATCTCACTGGAGAGCATGCTGTCGGTGTCAGACATGACGGTTAT
>DAIEPS010000229.1:0-272 GCA_027348305.1 Anaerolineaceae bacterium
GCGTAGCTTTCCGGATCGGCCAGCCATTTGCCCAGCAGCGCGCGTTCGCGTTCGAGCTCGGCCATGCGCCGCTCGAGCTTGCTCAGGCGCTGCGTTAGCGGCCGCTTCTGCGCATAGCGCCGGTTACGCGCCTCTGCCTCTTCGCGCTTTTGCTGCTTGCGCGTCGCGCCCGCCGGCTCGGCCGCCGCTGCGCCCGCCTCGCGCTGGCGCAACCAGTCGCGGTAGTCGTCCAGATCGCCATCGAAGGGCCGCACCGCCCCGTCCGCGACCAG
>DAIEPS010000229.1:282-612 GCA_027348305.1 Anaerolineaceae bacterium
GTAGTGCGCAGCAAATGCCGGTCGTGCGACACCAGCACGATCGCGCCCTCGTATTCCTGCAAGGCGAGCGTGAGCGCATGGCGCATTTCCAGATCGAGGTGGTTGGTGGGCTCGTCCAGCAGCAGCAGGTTCGGCCGCTGCCACACCAGCAGCGCCAGCGCCAGCCTGGCCTTCTCGCCGCCGGAGAACGGCGCAATCGGTTCGAGCGCCATGTCGCCGCGAAAATCGAAACCGCCGAGAAAATCGCGCAATTCCTGCTCGCGCGTGCGCGCATCCAGGCGCACCAGGTGCTGCAGCGGCGACTCGTCCGGCCGCAGCACTTCGATCTGG
>DAIEPS010000022.1 GCA_027348305.1 Anaerolineaceae bacterium
AACGCCACGCTGGTGGACCGGCGAACCTGCCCATGTGATGTGCGGCACCCCGCACTTGCCTCGACCCGCACGGATGAGATGCTGAACGCATCATCATCCCTGCCCGAGCCATGAGCGAACTGGCGCGCATCGCCGGTGACAGCGACAAGACCGTCACCATGGTCGTGCCCCAGGGCCGCGGACAGGTTATCTTCCATCTCAATGACGCCGAACTGGTCTCACAATTGATCGACGGCAACTTCCCGGATTTTCGCGCCATCATCCCTCACAATTACAAAACCCGCACAACCATCTCGACCCCGGCTTTTCTCAAGGCCTGCAAACAGGCAGAGATCATTGCGCGTGAAGGCAACAACGTCATCAAACTGAATGTCATCCCTGAAGAGAACGGCACAGGCAGGGTTGAGATCAGCGCCCTGACAGAAGAGACCGGCAAAAGTGATATCCAGATGGAAGCCAATATTGAGGGCGGCGCACTATTGATCGCTTTCAATGTGCGCTTCCTGCGCGAAGTGCTGGATGTGATCAAAGCGCCAAGCGTGGCGCTTGAAACCAATGCTAACAATACTCCGGGAGTTATTCGTCCTGTCGGGGATGATAACTTCACCCACGTGATCATGCCCATGCATTTGGGCTGATCCACACAATATCTCGTAACGGATTCCCCTCTCCAACGAGAGGGGAAATTGTTTCAGGAGAATTAATTATTTCTAGAAATAATAAAAATGGATTTTTTACCTAATTCCTCTGAACGATTATTAAGTCTCACCATCGCCCTGGGACAATATCCCATTTTGGGCTCAAAAATTCGCGCGCGCATGCGTGCGGAATTGTTTAATCGCGGCATCATTGACCAGAAGGAATTCGAAGCACAGGTACGCAGCGAAGCCATCCAGACCCAAAAAATGGAAGGTATCGACAATCCTTATTACCAGGAACCCTCCGACATTTGGGAGGAACGCAAATCCGTTTTACGTGACCAACTGACAGACTTGCTTTTCAGCCGCCACCTGCCGTTTGATTTAATGGAAACAATGATCAGCGAGATACTGGTTGAAAAAGGCATCACCCCCACCGAACAGCATCTGGCCATCAACCCTGAACTGGCGCCGCTGGACCTGGTCTTTGAACAGGCACTGACCATTGAACGTATGCCCGAAGAAGCGAAAGCCAGGCTGATACCGCGGCTTGAAGAGACCAAGGTGGTTCTAATCCGCAGCATGATCAGCGATCAATTAAGATATATCAATATTGCCAAGGAATGGTTAACTGTCAACGATCTGGCTGAAATTCGCCGCAGGAAAATAGGCGCAGGACGAATTGGCGGCAAGGCAGCAGGGATGCTGCTCGCGCAGCACATCTTGAAGAACTCTCCAGATCTGGGAGAAAGCGCGAACATAACCGTTCCGGAATCATTTTATGTGGGGTCCGACGAATTTTATAACTTCATTGCACTCAACAATTTTGTTGGATGGAATGACCAGAAATATAAGACCGAAGAAGAGATGCGGGCGGATTTCAGCAAGATCGAGCAGGATTTTCAAAATGGGGAATTTTCTCCCTATTTTCGTGATCAAATCCAGACCATGCTGATCAAGATCGGAAAACAGCCGTTAATTGTACGCTCCTCCAGCCTTCTTGAAGACAGCTTCGGTACTGCATTTGCCGGAAAATATGAGAGCATCTTCTGTCCTAACCAGGGAACACTTGAGGAGAATCTTAAAGCATTGACAAGTGCCGTGGCTCAGATCTACGCGTCTGTGTTCAACCCCAATGCCCTGGTCTACCGTCGCAGCAAAGGCTTGCAGGATTACGACGAACGTATGGCGCTGTTGATCCAGATCGTGGAGGGCGAACGTTACGGCGACTACCTGATGCCGCACGCTGCGGGTGTCGCTTTCAGCCGCAACCTTTACCGCTGGGCGCCGCAGATCCGGGTGGAAGACGGGTTTGTGCGCCTGGTGTGGGGGCTGGGCACCCGGGCTGTTGACCGTGTTGGAAATGATTATCCGCGCCTGGTGGCATTGAGCCATCCGTTATTGCGGCCGAGTAATGAACCCCAGAATATTCGCCGGTATTCGCAACAATATGTCGATCTGATCGATTTAAAACAAAACAAACTCACCACTCTGCCGGTCAAAGACGTGCTCGATGCGGACTATCCTCCGCTGCGCTATATTGCGCAAATGGATGAAGGCGGTTACTTCGAATCCATCCGCAGCCTGATAATTAAGGACACCAAAGACCTTGTGTTAACTTTTGATGTACTTTTGCAGCGAACTCCGTTCACAAATCGCATGAAAGCCATCCTACGGACTCTCGAGTTGGCCTATCACGCCCCGGTGGATGTTGAATTTGCCTTAAGTCTGAAACAGGACGTAGGCTTACAACCCAAACTGGGCATTGTCATGCTGCAGTGCCGTCCGCAAAGCCATTTGGGCGAGTCGGAAACCGAGAAAATGCCTACTAATCTGACAGAAAAAGAAGTGATCTTTTCCTCTGACTTTATGGTGCCGCGCGGAAAGATTGACAAGATCAATTACGTGGTCTATGTCAAAGCCAAGAATTATTTTGCACTGAAAAGCAATACAGAACGCGTGGAGTTAGCCAGAACCATAGGCCGGTTGAACGAAGCCCTGCAAAAAGAGAAATTCATCTGCGTCGGCCCGGGCCGCTGGGGAAGTTCGAATGCAGACCTGGGCGTTCCGATCGCGTATGGTGATATTTACCATTCAAAAGCACTGGTCGAAATGGCGGGCGAGAACCTCGGCCTGCCGCCTGAACCCTCATTGGGAACTCACTTTTTCCAGGACCTGCTGGAAGCGCAGATCTATCCATTGGCGCTCCAGTTGGACGATCCAAAGACAATGTTTAACCGTGAATTTTTCGACGAACAACCGAATCATCTTAACGAGTGGATCGCGGCAGACGAGCAAGACGAACAATGCTTGCAGTTGCTCGCAGTGGGCGATTTTGCCCCTGGCAAAACCCTCTCCATTCTGATGAACGATGATGTTGGAAAAGTACTGGCATATATCACATAAAAACGACCGCTTAGGCGGTCGTTTTTTTGATATTCTAGTTCACCAGATAAAAAGCAGTTCAGTTGGTTTCTTCAGGATCTTCAGCTTTTTCAGGGGCTTTGGCCTCGGACTCGTTTTCTTCCGCAGCCTCTTCAGTATCACCGGATTCAAAAGCATCGTCTTCAGAGAATTCCTCTTCATCCTCGGGTTCACCTTCGTCGTCTTCATCTTCCAAATCTTCAACATCAATTCCCAATTCTTCAGCTTTTTCTATTCTCTTGTCAGACTCTTCCTTCCAGAAGTAGTAGATCAGATAGATGTTTGCCAGCATGAAAACAGACAAAACCCCTTCGATGCCCCAGGCTCCCCATCCACTGTAGGTGAGGAAAACGGAGATACCATCCACAAGCATGTGATAGAAGAAAGCCAATGCGAACCAGCCGAATTTTCTGCTGCGAACGGCTTTCCAGACCAGCACCGAGAGGAAGATTTGGGTCGAGATGGCGATCAGGCGTTCAACACCTGGCAGAAAACCAAGATGCCACGGATTGGCCCAAAATTGAGCTATTTGAGCTGCAACACCTTGAACCTGATCCATTGAAATGCCTTTGGCGATCTGGGCGCCTGGATTATAGAAAACGATGTAAAGAAAGTTGATCAGCGCTCCGCCAAACAACGGGAAGAAAGGCCAGGCTGCAAGCCCGATGCTTTCGATACCACCGTGACCGATACCCAGGCCGATACCGCCTTCGATGCGTTTGGTTTTCTTTTTCATGATCAAGAAACCAAAATAGCGCGCGGTCTCTTCAAACAGCGCAGCCAGGAATCCCAGGATCACAGCATTGAAAAGCGGAATCCACTGGGTGGCAGGGGTGGGCAGAGTACCATTAGAGAAGAGTTTGCTGACCAACTGCAGCACAGGATAATGGACCACCTGTGAGACCAGGAAGGTGAGCACACCGGTAAGGATCACCCACCAGGAAACTTTGAAGCGCCGCGTCACAACAACGGCCAACGCAATCGGAACGCCGATCATGAGAAGTATCGTAACCGAGTATGAAATAAACAACCCTATATTTGATTCCATGAAAAATCCTTTTTAAATAGAAATAGGCAGTTCCAAAACTGACCGCGTACAGATTGAGTATATGCTTTTTTGGGGATTTTAGGAAGTGCGAAATTTTGAAGAACTATCGAGATGTTTCACGTGAAACAATTGGATTTCCCTCTTGGTTTTGTTTCACGTGAAACAATTAATTTATTTATAGCTCCTGCTTGCGGAAAGCCAGCCAGGCAGCCCCCAGGGAAAGGATGATGATGCCCAAACTTACCCATAAACCAGTCCAGTGGGTGACGGGTGTGCCTGACATTATCATGGAGGCGTCGCTGATCAGCGCGTCCGGGAAGTTGCTCCCAAATCCGGGGAGCCCGCCCAGGATGCCCAGCACGATCAATGTGCCAAAAGACAATCCAATGGCTACGTATTGGGTGCGGGTCAAAGTGGAGTAGAGCAGCGTGATTGCTACATAAACCAGAAGGTAGAGGATGATCAGTCCGTTCAGAGTCAGCCAATTCAAGATGTTAAGCTCACCGAACAGGAAGTAGGTGTAGTAATATGCGGCAACTCCGGCGATCACCACGGCGATGATAAAGGTCAAGGCCAGTGAGGCGAACTTGGCCAGCAGGAAACTTCCGCGCGGCATGGGTTTTGACAGGATCATGGCGGCCGTTCCTTTGTCTTTTTCGACTGCCATGGCGCCCATTGAGAAGACCAGCGCCAGCAAAACGCCAAATTGGGTCACGTTTTTGATATACTGCGCCACTGCGTCGTTGATAGTGGGGTCCGGGATGAGCCCAGCAAAAGCTTCGCCGCCCGGCACCAGGGTCATGATCTGGGGGATCATTTTAGCCATCAAAGGGGATGTCATGCCGAATAATACCAATACCACCAGCGCGATCAGAAATTTGCGTGTACGGCGTTGTTCAAGGAATTCTTTATTAAGTGCTGTCATAAAATTCATTTTTGGCTCCCGGTCAACTGCATGAAGATATCCTCCAGCGACGGCTTGACCACTTCCAGTTTTTCAAAAGTTGTGTTGTGTGCCAGGGCATCCTGCATGATCTCTTGCTGTGCGGTGTGGACGTCTTTCACGGCAAGGTGAAAACTGTAGCCTTCAACCGTCACTCCGGTCACGCCAGGGAGTTTTTCAAGGCGCAGTTTCCACTCTGGCATTTGGGCCGCTGATCCGTTGCCGGTGGTGAGTTCCAGCGCAGGGATGGCGTAGCGATCCATCAGGTCTTCTTTCTTGGCCTGGGTGATCAACTTGCCCTTGTTGATGATGCCGACAGTGTCACAGACGCGCTCCACGTCGGCCAGGATGTGGCTGCTCATGATCACGGTGCATTCCCTGCCCAGGCTTTCGATCATCTCCAGCACTTCCTTGCGTCCGGCGGGGTCCAGGGCGCTGACGGGTTCATCCAGCAGCAAAATGGATGGGTGGTTCATGAGTGCCTGGGCAATGCCGAGGCGCTGGCGCATGCCGCGGGAGAATCCGCCGATGTGGCGTTTTGCCGCCTCTTTCAAACCGGATTGTTCGAGCAGTTGATCTACTCTCTGGCGCCTTTCTTTGGCATCCAGTTTGAAGATCTTGCCTACATAATCCAGGTATTCGCGAGGGCTCATCCAGGCGTAGAAGGCGGGTTCTTCGGGCAAATATCCAAGGCGGTCTTTTTGAGCGGTGCCTGACTTGGTAATGTTTTGTTCACCGAAGAAGATGCTGCCCGAATCGGCTTGCGCCAGTCCAGCCAGGATACGCAGGGTGGTGGTTTTGCCGGCCCCATTCGGACCCAGAAACCCAAACACGGAACCGGATTCCACAGTGATGTTCAGTCCGTCCAGCGCGTTCACACTCCCATATTTTTTGCGCAGGTCTTCGATCTTTACGGAGTTCATTCATCTCTCCCGAAGATAAAGTAGGCGATTGGGCCGAGTAAGTTGAAGACAACGACAACAATGATCCAAACCCATTTCGGCCCCTTTGTCTTTTCGCGGCGGATAATATCCACCAGAGCGGCGATCAATAATCCCAGTTCGAGCAAGATGATCGGGATGATAAGCGGTAAGTATTTTTGAATAATTGCAAGTCCATTGATATCCATTTGTTAATCCTTTTTGAGTGGCAGGGCGGGTTTGGCGCCCTGCCGTTGATTGGTCGTTATTTGTCAGTGTTTATGTTTTGTTGAGCGAGAGAGACCATGCCCGATAAACCGCCCAGGTTCATGGTATCTACGGCGCTGGAGGGGACGATCACCAGTGCACCCTTTTCTTTCAACCCTTCAAAGAGCATGTTCATGGCGCGCAGATGCAGGGCTGTGGGGTTGTTGATGTAAGACTGTGAAGCTGACTCAAAACTTGAAGCGATCTGCATTTCAGACTCACCCAGGATGACACGGGCCTGGCGTTCGCGTTCGGCCTGCGCCTGGCGGGACATGGCGTCTTCGAGGTCCGCGGGGATGACGACGTCACGGATCTCAACGGACTGCACGGTAATGCCCCAGGGGGTGGTGCGTTCGTCAATGATCTTCTGCAGGTCGGCATCCATCTTGTTGCGGCCAACCAGGATGTCGGCGAGGGTCATTTGGCCGATCACTTCGCGCAGTGCGGTCTGTGAGGCCCAGGCGATGGCGGCGCGGTAATTCTCCACTTCGAGGGCGGCTTTCTCGGCATCCCACACCAGCCAGAAGAGTACGGCATCCACGTTGACGGGAACAGTATCGCGGGTGAGGGTCTTCTCGGCAGAGAAAGGTGTCACCATGACACGCTGGTCGATCCACATCGTAATGCTATCCAAAATGGGGACGATCCAGAACAAACCGGGGCCGCGCAGTCCGCGCATTTTACCCATGCGCAGCACAACGGCTTTTTCCCATTGTCGTGCAACCTGGATGGCAAAGAATAAATAAAAGCTGAGTACCATGATGGGAACAAACACTGCAAAGATGATCCCGTCGCGGACGCCCACTGAATCCATGATCACTGCACCGGCTGTCGCGATCAAGATGCCCACGATCAGTATCAACATTGAGATCCCGTTGATATGCTGCTCAGCCATGCTCTGCTGCTTGCTTTTTGAGAAGTAGCGGAATGGGCTCAGGTTTTCTGCTCCATTTTCATTTTGATTGCCTTGCTGGTTGTTATCTTGGGTGTTTCTGTTTTTGTCTCTCATCTTATCCTCTTTTTATAAACTTTCGTTTTCGGGCTCTTTTTCCAGCGTACCATCGTGCCAGGACTGAAAGAGCAGTTGCAGGGTTTGTTGGCTTTCTTCAGCGGTGAAACCCTGTTTGGCCAGTGACTTGAGGAATCGTTTCGACTGCAATTCAAGCGATTCTTTTTTGAGTTTTTGCACTGCTTCCGCGGAGGGTTGATCGAGCAAATAAGTGCCGCGTCCTTGTTGGGTCGAGATCAGGCCAGCTTCATCCAGCATGCGGTAAGCTCGGGCGATGGTGTTGAAATTGATGCTCAGTTCTGAGGCAAGTTGGCGCACGGTGGGCAGTTGGTCACCGGGTTTCAATTCGCCATTTGCCAGAAAAGCCTGCACCTGTTCCACGATCTGCACGTAACTGGGCACCCCGGAGCGAAAATCAAGGTTGAAGTTTAATGATTTCACATTCGATCCTCCTGACACAGTTCAATTTGCCGATACTGGTTCTGATTTTGTATCATTGTTTGATTGTATCTTTGTATTATTGTATCATTGTATATATTTCTGTCAAGGGTGTCTTGACAGAAATATATACAAGAGTTTGGATACCCAAATTCGCCGATTAATGGGTTAAAATAAACTTATCCAAATGCAATAAACCTTTAACCATACAAAATGAATAAGGAGAATGACCATGACTAAAACTTATGATGATCTGATGGCAGCTTTTGCTGGAGAAAGCCAGGCCAACCGCAAGTACCTTGCATTTGCCAAAAAAGCCGACGACGAAGGTTATGCCCAGGTGGCCCGCCTCTTCCGCGCGGCGGCTGCAGCCGAAACCGTTCACGCGCTCACTCACTTCCGCACTGCGGGTGAAATTAAAAGCACCGAAGAAAACCTCAAAGCCGCCATTGCAGGTGAGCATTATGAAAACTCTGAAATGTACCCCGCCTTCATGAAGGACGCCGAAGCCGAAGGCGACGCCAAAGCCCTCAAGAGTTTCACCTGGGCGAATGAAGCCGAGAAAATTCACGAAATGCTTTACAAAGAGGCCCTTGAAACGCTTGGCAAACCTGGCGACACCTACGATTACTACATTTGTCCCATCTGCGGATACACCCATGCCCGCACCGCACCTGATAAATGCCCTGTCTGCGGCACCCTTGGCAGCAAATTCGAGAAGATCAGTTAATTACTCTTTTGGTGTTGATGATTTTGATAAAAAAAACGTATAATGTTTTAACGATTTGATCATCATCTATTCAGGGGAAACCCAAGGAGAGGATTATGTGGTATTACACAGTAAATAATCAACAAGTCGGCCCTGTGGACGAAAAAGAGATTAAGAAATTGATCGCCGCAGGAACCATCACCCACGCCACCATGGTGTGGACAACAGGCATGGCGACCTGGCTGCCTATTGCGCAGACTGCGCTGGGCACGTTGATGGGATCCGTCCCACCCCCGCCTGTAGGCACCGTACCTCCTGCTATTTTCGTTGAGAACCCCAAAGTGACCCAGCTTAAAAAACTGTTCACCTGGTTCTGGATAAGTCTGATCGGAATTCTTCTGGGTGGTGTTGGTGCGATCGCTGCGGCTATTTTGTTTGTCATTATCGTTTACAAATGCTGGCAGTTGGTTCAACACGAAGGCGTGCGCGGCACAGCGGATCAAATGGTATCGCGCTGCTTCATCCCCGGCTGGAATTTCTACTGGTACTTCCCTGCCTTACGCGGATTGGCCAAGGAATTCAACGAAAAGTTTGACCGCGAAGCCATCGCCGGCGAAAAGATCAACCTTGACCTGGTCACCTGGATGCTCATCTGCGCATTCGGCAGCCCGATCACCTTTGGCGTTTCCCTGATCGCATTCATCATTCTCTGGATCATGTACACCAACAAGATCAAGAACGCCGCCATCGCTGTTATTCTGTCTCAGAAATAATTTTCACGGATCAAATTAAAAAAGCCCGCACCGGTGAATTTCTCCGAAGCGGGCTTTTTTTGCACTTTTTACTCAATTCGCACGTATATTTGATATATAAAAATTTTCCAATTTATTCAAACAAAAAGAGGTGGATTCATGTGGTATTACAGTTTTCAAAATCAACAAGTTGGCCCCGTGGAAGAAGATGCCATCAGCGGTTTGGTGGCTGAACAAAAGATCAACAGCACCACCCTGGTGTGGACGCAAGGTATGCCCACCTGGCAGGCTGCAGGTTCAACCGTTTTGGCAAAATTCCTGCCCCAGGCGGCCATTGCCCCGGCAGCGGTACCTCCTGCTGTCGCTCCCGCGTATGCGGTTTCGTACAAAACCCCTGAAATGGAAGTCAAAGAGATGAATGATCTCTTCCTGTGGTTTTGGATCTGCCTGGCGGGAAGTGTAGTTACATTTGGACTGAGCGCCATTGCTTCGATGGTATTGTTTTACATCATCCTTTACCGCAACTGGAAGTTGATCCAGGATGGATATGCTCGCACCACGCCAGGCAGAGCAGTTGGGTTCCAGTTCATCCCATTCTTTAATTTGTACTGGATTTTCGAAGCTTATCCTGGGCTGATCCGCGACACCAATGCTTTCATTCAGCGCCACGGGCTGCCGATCAAGATGCAGGATGCCGGGTTGGCTACCGCTTTTTGTATCCTTACCCTGTTGTGCCTCGTGCCTTATTTGAATATTGCGACCGGCATCGCTTTATTAGTGATCCAGATCATCCTGGCCAAAAACCTTCGCGACTCGGCTGTCGCCTTGATCCAAAACAGAAAATAATCGTTATAAACTCAAATAAAAACCGACCTGTAAAAAGGTCGGTTTTTCATCATGCTTCAGATTAATTATTTTGCAGAACTGTTATTCCAGGCGTCGATCCATTCCCTGGAGGAACGGTTCATTTCTATGGAAAAGTCAGCCACAAATTTTCTGAAATAATTATTCCTGGCCAGCGTTTTTGCGGCTTCCTCAAGTGAAAGCTGTGGATAGGCATGCGCCGCAGTGGGTTCAACCATTTTGACAAAGTCTTCAGAACTGAGCCTGCGGTATTTGTCTTTAAAAACCACATATTGAGGGTCGAAGCGCGAGGTCAGGCGGTTCTCTTCTTTAACCACAAATGGGCGGCCGAAAACCAGCAGGGTGATGGGCAGGGTATAGCGGGGCAGGTTGAACATCTCGCGGTGGAGCTCGGCGTTTTCGAGGATATCGCCGATATAACAGGAACCAATGCCCAGTGATTCAGCCGCGATCACGGCGGTCTGCGCGGCGATCAATGCGTCACAGCTTGCCAGCAGCAGATCACCATCGCCGGGCTGGCGGGGGGTGATCCCTTTTTCTTTGCAGGCGGATTCCACGTTGCTGAAGTTGTAGAAGTCAAAATACCTTTGATAATCCGCCACAAAAAGCAAGACCCAGGGGGCGGTGGCAATGAAGGGTTGATCATCGCAGGTGACTGCCAGGCGCGCTTTCAGGGCAGGGTCTTCCACCTCAATGATGGAATAAAGCATCATGTTGCCCGCGGTGGGTGCGCGCAGGGTGGCGTGCAGAATGGCTTGTTTTTCTTCCGCGGTCAAAGGTGTCGTGGCGTATTTGCGAATTGACCTGCGGTTTTCGATGACTTTCAATGTCTCATTAAGCATGATTTCAAACCCTCCAAATTGGTTTACCCCTGTTGCTTGAATTTCACGAAGAATTATGGTTTCCCTTTTTGATATTATCATATTTCGTCATATCCTTGAGAAGGCGTGGATAAGTTACAATTAAGCTCATGACTGATGAAACTGATACTCAAATCCGTGAACTATTGCTCAATGCCTTGAGCAAAAGACAGCCCATGATCCCTCCCGGGCACGACGGCGCCATCCGCCTTTTCAATGGGTTCTACGAAGGTGAACGCAACCTTGTGGCGGATCTTTACGGCAGCACGCTCGTACTTTTCAGCCATGCTGAAAACGAAGAGGATTCGATTGTGCTCTCACAGGAGGCGCGGGATATTTACCTCGAAGCCCTGCCGTGGATCAAATGTGTGGTTGTGAAGTATCACAATGCCCGCGATAAAGAACTGAAAAACGGGGTGATCACTTTTGGCAGTCACCTTGACGAGAATATTGTTGAACACGGCATCAAGTACGCCGTGGATCTAAAGTTAAACCAGGATGCCAGTTTTTATCTCGACACGCGAAACCTGCGCAAATGGATCATGGACCATACTGCGGGGATGCAGGTACTCAATACTTTTGCCTACACCGGCAGCCTGGGGCTGGCGGCCCTTGCTGGCGGGGCAGCGAGTGTTTTTCAGCTTGACCGAAATCGCAAATTCCTTGACCTCGCCAGACGGTCTGCCATGCTCAACCGATTCGACCTTGGCAAAATGAAACTGGCCGCAGTTGATTTTTTTGTGGGCGTCGGACAGCTCAAACGCAGCAGCACCTTTTATGATCTGGTCATCCTCGATCCGCCCTTTTTCTCTGTGACCGAAAAGGGGATGGTGGATCAGGCTAAAGAGAGCCACCGTCTGGTAAACAAAGTTCGGCCCCTGCTGCGAGACGGCGGACGCATCGTCGCCATAAATAACTCGCTTTTTCTTGAGGGGATTGAATACATGCGGTCGCTTGAGGCGCTTGGCCAGGACGGCTTTGTTGAGATCGATGAGGTCATCCCCGTGCCTGAAGACATTACAGGTTTCCCTGAGACGATCCTTGGCAAACCGCCCATTGACCCCGCACCCTTCAACCACCCCACGAAGATCGTGGTGCTCAAAGTCAAACGTAAAGCATAATTTTTTCTAGAAATAATTGCAACCAACCTGGGACGGCATCTGCTTCTTTCGAGCGGTGAGGTTCCGGCAGGCTTGACACCACCATGTGCCAGGTGAGCGCCCGGTTGATTCTGCCCAACGTCATGGCCAGATCTAATGCTTTGTGTAATTGGTCGAGTGACGTGTATTCCTGCCATTCTCTCAGATAAAGGTCTTCAAGCTCAAGTAGTTCTGGCGCATTCTCAGCGAGTTCAAAACGATAGGCAATTGAACGCATGGTGACGACCAGGGTGAAAAAGGGATGGGCGATGAAAGATTCTGCCCAATCAAAAAACCTGTAGTCGTTTTGAAGCACGAAGATGTTGCCGTCATGAAAGTCGTCATGCTGTAATGTTTCTGGAATATTGAATTGGGCCAGCATATCGCAAAGCGTTTGGATTTTAGGCAGTACACCCACGAGCGATTCGTATTCAGCCGGTGACAGCCCATCAGGCTGCCCGATACACATGGCATCGCGGTCTGCGGCCAACTGTTGCGCCAGCCCAGGCAGCATTTGCAGTCTGCGGTCATGAACTCCCAGCCTCAATAATTCCTGTTGATGCGGGATCATGGCTTGCTGGAACCGGGCATACACCGGGAGTATTTTCTTCCAATAATTAAGAGACGAGTCGTTTTCCAAAACCTGGCGCAATGTTGTTCCGCCGTCTGGCATCAGCATCCAACCGCGGCCTGGCTCAATTTCAATCACGGGTTGAATGAGATCGGGCTGCCAGAGAGATAGCTGCCGGGTGAGCGGCGGTTCATACCCCAATGCCGGACATAGTGCTTTGAAATAATACTTCCCCTGCGTGGTCGGTACACAATAAACCACTGACCACGGTGCCGAACGGACAAGAAGGGGCTTTTCCGATATCTCAAGATCGTGTTTTGCCAGGCTGATGCGTAGCCAGGCATACATTTCTTCAAGCCAATTCTTATCTTCCCAGGGTAGTAACTTGTTTTCTTCAGACATGTGATCCTAATAAGTAACTCAATTGGTGATTGGGCGCACGGAAGAAGAACCAGTGCATAATTCCATATTTTTCCAATTATGCCATGGACTATGGCAAAAGCGTTTGAAAATTAAATTGTTATTAAATAGTTGCCTGTTTCATGTGGACATTTTTATTGTATGATATTAAGCACGAGACGATTTATTGGTAGATTTATCTAGTACATTTGAGGCAAAGGTGATGATAAACGAACGAATTCCTGCGCTTTTTATTGGGCACGGAAGTCCGTTGAACGCTATTGAAGAGAACGAATACAATCGAACCTGGCATCATATTGGTAAGTCCATTCCAACACCCAACGCCATCCTTTCAATTTCAGCCCACTGGCAAACCAAGAAGATCTCCATAACCGGTGACCAACATCCGCAAACCATTCATGACTTTTGGGGATTCCCACAGGAATTGTTTGCCGTGGAATACCGCGCACCGGGCTCTGTCGACCTGGTTGAGCGCGTCAAGCAGATCCTTCCAGAAGCGGAAGTCGATCAAAAGTGGGGTTTGGATCATGGCACTTGGGCCGTTTTAAACCCCATGTTTCCAGAAGCGAATATCCCAGTGGTACAGCTCAGTCTGGCACAATCGCTTGGCTTTGAAGCGCATTACGCCATTGGGCAGGCTTTGCGTCCCCTGCGTGATGAAGGGGTATTGATTCTTGGCAGCGGAAACCTCGTTCATAACCTTCGCGAAGCGGTTTTTCGTGATGCTGGTTTTGATTGGGCCGTTGAATATGACGGGATGGTAAAAGAATGGTTAATGAACCGCGAAAATGACAAAGTCATTGGCATAAATGGACACGGCAAAGCGGCCATGCTCTCAGTGAACAGCGGCGAACATTATATACCTCTGTTATATGCATTGGGGGTCAGCGACCCGGATGAACCCATCCAATTCTTCAGCGAAAAAGTGACGCTTGGCTCGATCTCGATGCGCTGTGTGAAATTCGGATAATAAATTGATCAGGTTTATTTGGACGAGTTTAGAGCTTTCACCCGGTTGCGTCCTTCTTCTTTGGCAGTGTAAAGCGCCCAGTCCGCAGCGCGGATCAGTTCGTCCACGGTTTTTCCATTCTGCGGGTAGGTGGCTATCCCTACGGTAATCGTCGTGGATACTTCTTTCTGGTTTGCCACGACCGCAAGACGCGAAAAGTTTTCCCTGATCTCTTCAGCTTTTTTTACCGCGTTTTCCTGGTCCATACCCGGAAAAACGAGCATGATCTCGTCGCCGCCAAAACGGGCGGCCAGGTCTTCTTCACGAATGGTGCTCAGAATATAATGGCTGAAGGATTTAAGTAACAGATCACCATATTGATGACCAAAGTTATCGTTGATCTTTTTAAAATGGTCAATATCGATCATCGCCAGGCTGATGGGCTTCTTTTCACGATGCGCCCGTGAGAATTCTTTATCTAGGATCTCATCGATGTGGCGGTTATACAAGCCGGTGAGTGAATCGTGCAAAGCCATTTGCTCAAGTTTTTTCTGTAATAACTTGTT
>DAIEPS010000230.1 GCA_027348305.1 Anaerolineaceae bacterium
CTGATGCTATCAGGTTTTCAGAATCGCCGAGCCCGATTACGAGAGGACTCCCTCTCCTGGCTGCAATGAGAATGTCCGGCTGATCGGAAGCCATCACAACTACGCCGAACGTGCCGTCGATTTCTTTGAGAGCGGTCCTGACCGCAATCTCCAGATTCCCCTGGTGGCGATAAAACTCCTCGATCAGATGTGCGAGCACTTCGGTATCGGTTTGGCTTTCAAACCGATGTCCCATAGAAGCCAGTTTGATCTTCAATGCCAAGTAATTCTCGATGATGCCGTTGTGAATTATCGCGATGTTTCCGCTGCAATCCTTGTGAGGGTGCGCGTTTACCTCGTTAGGTTCGCCGTGAGTTGCCCAGCGGGTATGTCCGATGCCTATCGAGGCAGGCTGGGAGTCTCCGACCATTGCGTCCAGCTTCGACACTTTACCAGGCGTCTTCAGTATATCGATGTGGTGATCAACGAGAAGCGCTATCCCGGCGGAATCGTAACCGCGGTACTCGAGCATCTTCAGCCCTTCGACGAGAATCCCCCTCGCATCCCTCTCTCCGATATAACCTACTATTCCGCACATATTCTCTCCTCCTATATTATTCCGATTACC
>DAIEPS010000231.1 GCA_027348305.1 Anaerolineaceae bacterium
GTCTGATGGGGTGAGCCTCACGATCGAGGGCGAGAATCTCGACGTATTCCTCGAAAGGCTCCGGAAGGATGCGCCCCCTCTGGCGAAGATACTGACCATCGATATCCAGCCGGCCGCATCCGCCGGGTTTGTCGATTTCTCTATCAGGGAGAGCAGGGACAGCGGGAGCTTCACCCTGGTCTCGCCGGACGTATCGGTCTGCGAAGACTGCAGCCGCGAGCTCTTCGACAGGGCGGACCGCCGCTTCCTCTACCCCTTTATCAACTGCACCAACTGCGGTCCGCGGTATTCGATTACGAGGTCCGTGCCGTACGACCGGCAGAATACGACGATGGCGGTCTTCACCATGTGCCCGCAGTGTGAGGCGGAGTACCGGGACCCGGTTGACAGGAGGTTTCACGCGCAACCAAACGCATGCGGCCGCTGCGGCCCCCGTATGATACTCAGTGTCGGCAAGGATGAGATCCGGACTCCTGACCCGGTATTCAGGGCGATAGGCATGCTGAAGGAAGGGCAGGTCCTTGCGGTCAAGGGATTGGGCGGGTTTCACCTCGCCTGTGAAGCATCGAATAGGGCCGCGGTCAGCCGGCTGAGGGAGCGGAAG
>DAIEPS010000232.1:0-230 GCA_027348305.1 Anaerolineaceae bacterium
GCTGTCCGCCCTGGTCATCGGCGAGCATGTGGAGCACCTCTGTCACGAGGCCTTTGCCCACGGCGCCGCCAAGGCCTATCTGGTGGATGCCCCGGTCTTCCGCAACTACCGCACCGAAGCCTATCTTGCCGCCTGCTGCCACCTGATCGCCAAGCACAAACCCGAGGTGATCCTCATGGGCGCCACCGGCATGGGGCGCGACCTGGCCGGAGCGGTCGCCACCCGGGTTG
>DAIEPS010000232.1:240-580 GCA_027348305.1 Anaerolineaceae bacterium
CACGGGACTCACCGCCGACTGCACCGGACTCGGGATTGACGACAAGCGCAACCTGATGCAGACCCGCCCGGCCTTTGGCGGCAACATCATGGCCACCATCATGTGCGACAAGTTCCGTCCCCAGATGGCCACGGTACGCCCCAACGTCATGCCCATGCCGGAACGGAAAGAGGGAGCAAAGGGGACCATCATCCGGGAGGAGTTCACGGTACCCGAGGATGCAATCCTCACCAAGGTCATCGAGATCATCCATGACACCAGGAGCAGCGGCCATGTGGACATCACCGGCGCCGACTTCATCGTCTCCGGCGGGCGGGGCATGATGGCCCCCGAGAACTTT
>DAIEPS010000233.1 GCA_027348305.1 Anaerolineaceae bacterium
TTCGATGAGGTAATCGACCGGTTCTCGCCGGTACTCGATGCCCATCTTCTGGCTGAGGATCGTGAAGAGCCGGCGGAATTCGTCCTCGGTCGGATCGTGGACCTCGATCTTGTAGGGGATCCGGCGGAGGAACGCCTCGTCGACCAGATCCCTCGGCTCCAGGTTGGTCGAGAAGACGATGAGTTGATCGAAGGGGACTTGGATCTTCTTGCCGTTGGGTAGTCCCAGGTAGTCGAAGTGTTTTTCCAGCGGCACGATCCAGCGGTTCAACAACTCCTCGACCCGCATTCTCTGCCTCCCAAAATCGTCGATCACCAGCGTGCCGCAGTTGCTCTTCATTTGCAGCGGGGCCTCGGAAATGCCGGTCGACGTGTTGATCGTCACTTCCAGGGCCGACATCGTCAATTCGCCGGCGGCGACGATCGTGGGCCGGCGGATGCGCACCCAGCGTTTGTCGACATTGCGATATTCGAGGAGCCCCGAGCCGGGCTCCAAAGGGGCTTCGACGTGATTCACCGGATCGAACACGCGCACGATCTCGCCGTCGACGCCGATCGCCCGCGGAATCCAAATG
>DAIEPS010000234.1 GCA_027348305.1 Anaerolineaceae bacterium
CTCGCCTACGGGCGACGCGCCGCGCCGGGAGGACGCGCATGACTGCGGCGCTTGCTCTCGAGCGCGTTTCGCTTTCGCTCGGCGCGTTCGCGCTGCGCGATATTTCGTTCGCGCTCGCGCCCGGCGAAGTCTTCGTCGTCCTGGGACCGAGCGGCGCCGGCAAATCGGTGCTGCTCGAAACGATTGCCGGTTTTTATCGTCCGGATTCCGGCACGATCAAAATCGGCGGGCGCGATGTGACCGCCGCGCCGCCGGAAGCGCGCCGCATCGGTTTTATGTTTCAGGATTACGCGCTCTTTCCGCACCTGACCGTGGCGCAGAACGTGCAATTCGCGCGCCGCGACGACCCGGCGCGCACGCGCGAATTGCTCGCGCGACTGAGCTTGACGCCATTTGCCGATCGCAAGCCGGCGAATCTGAGCGGCGGCGAAAAGCAGCGTGTCGCGCTCGCCCGCGCGCTGGCGATGGACCCCGCGCTCTTTTTGTTCGACGAGCCGCTCTCCGCGCTCGACGCCCGCGCGCGCGATACGCTGCGCGACGAATTGAAAACCTTGCTGCGACAAC
>DAIEPS010000235.1 GCA_027348305.1 Anaerolineaceae bacterium
CCAGTAGATAGTTTGCCTCCAACAGCCTTTGTCATAAGCGAGCCATGCAAAACTTGATCATTTAGGTGAATATGAACATACGGGGGCTAAGCACAAGGTCCTCTGAAGAAGTAACCCCCACCGAGGTTTGCCCATTAACTCAATAAATATATGTTGGCTCATTCAAAACACCCCTTGACACATGGATTATAATTAAATAGTAGAATAAAAATTCTATTATTTATTAATGTTGTCCCTTAACATTTTTATATATTGCCATCCATCCGCGATTGTGCATAAAACAATTCCAATTCACCCGGCAAAATCGCCGATTCCAAGATCAAAAAATAATTGTTTTGAATTGTTTTTGATTTTACGTAAAGAAAACAATTATTTTTTACGCTGTTCTTGCTGACGAGCCTAATTTGCGCCCAAACCTATTGAGCATGTCACGCTAAGCGTCCACTTGCAGGATAAATTGCTTTTACCTATGGACTTCATTTTCCCCGTGTTAGAATAATCCTCATTATGATCGCCCGACTGAAAACCGCCCAAAAAGAATATCCCGGTCAATTCTGGATCCT
>DAIEPS010000236.1 GCA_027348305.1 Anaerolineaceae bacterium
GTTGCCTGCAAAGATCAAGGCAGTTGCCAGCGCAACGATGGCGAAGATACGAACGGTTGAGAAGGTTTTATTCAATTTCATTTTATTTTTCCTTTTTTGGTTGGGTTGATGTTTTCACAAGCAGTGTCAAAAACGCTTCCACGGCTTGCGGGTCAAAATGTTTGCCCGACTGTTCTCTCAGATGGGCAATCACTTTTTCTTTTGTCCAGGCGGGGCGATAGGGGCGGTCTGATGTGAGCGCGTCCCATACATCCACAACGGCGAAGAGTCTTGCCGCGAAAGGGATTTCTTCCGCTTTGAGTCCAAGCGGATAGCCTGTGCCATCCCATTTTTCATGATGGCTGAATGGAATGTCCAGCACGGGGCGAAGATAGGCGATGGACTCAAGCATGTCCCGCCCGAAGATGGGGTGCCGGCGCATGACAGTCCATTCTTCGTCTGTCAGCGGACCAGGCTTTTGCAGGATGGAATCGGGAATGCCGATCTTGCCGATGTCGTGAAGCAGAGCGCCGCGGCGGATGTGCTTGATCGCTTCATCCTCCAGCTCGAATTGCCGCGCCA
>DAIEPS010000237.1 GCA_027348305.1 Anaerolineaceae bacterium
AGAATGGGAAGTAGAAGTCGTTTCATTCGTACGATTATACTCTAAGTACAAATTCAGCAGATTCCGATTTCTAGTTTTAGAAATCGGAATCTTGCCCTAAACCATGACTATTGCATATCTCCGAAATCTCAAAATTCAGACCCCCGCGGTTTTGGTTGCAATTGAAGAATCTCAATAATCAAACCGCGGGGGTCTTGCCCTAAACGCGGTTTCTTGCCCTGGACTGGACTATTGCATGTTTCCGAAATCTGGAAAAAGATTTCGGAAACTGAGGAGCAGTGAAATCGGGGTCTTGCCCTAATTGTGTTCCAAATATCCCCTAGAAATCAAAAACCTGCAAATTCAGACCCCCGTGGTTTTGAATGCAGCAGGCGAATCACAATAATCAAACCGCGGGGGTCTTGCCCTTGACCCGATTAATGCAAGTCCCCGAATTCTGGAAAAAGAATTCGGGGACTGAAAGATCAAATCTTAGTAATCCATCGGGGGACCGCCGGCGGGCATGGCGGGGGGATTCTTGTCGGGCAGGTCAGTGACCAGGGCTTCGGTGGTGAGGATCA
>DAIEPS010000238.1 GCA_027348305.1 Anaerolineaceae bacterium
CTACGCTACCTCGCTCACCGCCTCCTCGCGCGGGGAAACCGGTGACGCCAGCTTCCGCGTCACGGTGACCACTTCGACCATGTGGGGCATCGCCGGCGTCGGCATCATCGGTGCCGCGCTGCTGATCATGGTGGGCGCGGTCGCGCGCTTCGGCCGGCGATGAGTAAGCCGGTCATCGAGGCCAAGGGCCTCACCAAGCGCTATGGAACGGCGACGGCCGTCGATGGCGTAAGCTTCAGCGTCGGCGAGGGTGAGATCTTCGGCCTGCTCGGGCCGAACGGCGCCGGCAAGACCACCACCATCCTGATGTTGCTCGGCTTGTGCGACATCAGCGGAGGGGAGGCGCGCGTGTTCGGGCACAACCCGGCGCGCGAGCCGCTCGCGGTCAAGCGGCAGGTCGGCTACATGCCGGACTCGGTCGGCTTCTATGATCATCTCACCGCCACCGACAACCTGTATTACACCGCGCGGCTGATCGGCATTCCGGCCACCGAACGCAAGCAGAAGATCGCCGAAGCGCT
>DAIEPS010000239.1 GCA_027348305.1 Anaerolineaceae bacterium
TAATGGCCAAGGCGTTTACGGAGCAGCTCGAACAGCCTGAGGCCGAGACCCTCTCGTTCACGGACCGCCTGGCTCTGCTGATCGATCGCGAAGTGACGGAGCGCGAGAACTGGCACTTGAAGATCCGGCTGCGCAACGCCAAGATCCAGCAGAACGCCTGCGTCGAGGACATCGACTATCGGTCCCCGCGTGGGCTGGACAAAGCCCTCATGCTGCGCCTTGCGGGCTGCGACTGGATCCGACATCACGACAACGTCCTCATCGTCGGTCCCACGGGAACCGGAAAGACGTACCTCGCCTGCGCCCTCGGGCAGAAGGTGTGCCGCGACGGGTTCAACGTCGTCTACCGTCGCACCCCCCGCCTGTTTGCCGAGATCCTGCAGGCCAAGGGAGAGGGGCGGCACCTGAAGTACCTCGCCGCCATCGCCAAAGCCGATCTGCTCATCCTCGACGACTGGGGTCTCTCTCCCCTGGACGACGAGCAGCGCCGCGACCTGTTGGAGATCATGGACGACC
>DAIEPS010000023.1 GCA_027348305.1 Anaerolineaceae bacterium
CAAAAAGGGATTGGCGCCAGCCTTATTTTAAGAAGATCGGGTTATTCAACAACGCGCTTAAGAGGTCGACGGTTCCTTGAACATCATCCAGGTCAACCACTTCTGAGGGGGAATGCACATACCGGCAGGGGATGGAAAGCGCGCCGGTGGGCATGCCCGCTTTACTGATCTGCATCACCTTTGCATCCGTGGTGCCGAGATCCAATACTTCAAGTTGATAGGGGATCTTATTCTTATTGGCTGTTTCTTCCATCCAGCGCACCAGACGTGGATCGCTCAGCATGCCCACATCACGCACTTTGATGGCTGGGCCTTTGCCGAGGTCAACCTGCATCTTGATGCCGTAAATATCAAGAGACGGGGTTACATCCAGGGCGATGGCGAGATCGGGTTCGATCTCATATGCGGCGGTGGTTGCACCCTTTGATTGCACTTCTTCCTGCGTGCTGAATACAAAAACCAATTCATGCGGGCTGTTCTTGATCTTTTTCATGCTCTCGATCATCACAGCGCACGAGACGCGGTCATCCAGTGATTTGGCGGTGACACGTTTGCCGAGTTCAACGAAGGAGCGGTCAAAGACCCCCACATCCCCTATTTTTACCGGGCAGTCTTTGTCACTTGAGGCGCCGACGTCTATGAATTGTTTGTCTTGTGTCACAACCTTGTGAAGGTCATCTGGCAGGTCGTGGTTGATCACCCCGTGAACACCGTTGAGAAAAACCACCCGGCTGCCGGGCAAGTATTGCGGAAAAAGCGTACCCAGGTTTGAGAAGCGCACCAACCCTGATTTTTCAACGTGGCTGACAATGACGCCGATCTCATCCATGTGGGCGGCAACCATGATGCGCAGCCCTTTGTCTGTTTTCTTCCCCATGGTCACGATCAGGCTTCCAAGAGCGTCCACTTTGATATTGGTAGACAACGACTTGATTTCAGCCCGGATCACTTCGCGGATGCCGGATTCGTATCCGGAGGGGGAGGCGGTTTCGGTCAATTTTTTGAGTAGGCTTATCATTTCAGCTCCAATTCCTGGCGGGGATCAAGCCCGGTCGCCAGAGAGGATTTCAGGGGTGATGGCTGCGAGTGCGTGCTGCAGCAGGTTCAGCGTATCCTGCCAGTCGCTGATGCGGGCCAACATCACGGCAGTGTGGGCATAGCGGCCAGGTACAGACACAGACACGGAAGGGATACCTCCGCGGGTGAGCTGCAGGGCGCCGGCATCCGTGCCGCCGCCGCCCGGTTGGCGGTATTGATAGTTAATTCCATGGTCTTCAGCAATCCTGGTCAAGAAGCGGATCAGGCGCGGATCAGAAAGCGTGCCCCGATCGGCGATGTAGATGGCTGGTCCGCCGCCGAGTTTGCAGTTGTACTGGGTATTCTCGCTGCCATCCGGGCGTTCAAAATCGAACGCTGGGGTGGAATCCACGGCGATGGCCAGTTGCGGGTAAAAGTCATAGGCTGCCACCATCGCGCCGCGCAGACCGATCTCTTCCTGGACGGTGAATGCAGCCAGCAATTCAATATTCTCCGGAGCAGTTTTCAGCAGTTCGATCAGTGTCGCGCAGCCCAGGCGGTTGTCGAGGGCTTTGGCAAACACTGCGCCACCTGAACGGATGAATTTGGTCGCGTAGGCTGCGAAGTCGCCGCGTTTTGCCTTGCCTTTGCCCGCTGGACCAAGGTCAATGCGCATGCCGTGCTGTGAGATCACAGTGTGCATCTCTTCTGCCTCGGCCAGGTGGATGGGCTTGCTGCCGATCACCCCTGGCATTTTTTCACTGCCAACGGTCACGGATTTTGAAACGAACTGTCGTTCATCTCCTCCGCCCACTTGCTCAAATTCGTACAGGCCGTCGCCGTCTTCTTCAACGATCATGAAACCGACTTCGTCCATGTGTGCATCAAGCATCACTCTGAATGCATTAGGGCTCTTCGCATGTTTGACCACCAGCAAGTTGCCCATGGCGTCCACTTTGATCTCATCTGTATAAGGAGCTACTTTTTTACGGATGATCTCGCGGATCTCGGTCTCGTTACCTGAAACCCCGTTGGCATTGGTCAATTCTTCCAACAGGTCAAGTTGCGTTTTTCCAACGCGGAAAGCCGGTTTTGTCTGAGGGCTCATATTGTTTTCTCCTCAAACAGTGCAGCATAGGAGGTTGGGTTCAATTCCGTGATAAAACGGGCAAGCAGACGGCCGACTCGCGCAATATCTTTCAGTGAGGCCATCTCAACCGAGGTGTGCATATAGCGCAGGCTCATGCCCAACACCTGGGTTGGAATGCCGTTCGCGGTGATTTGCATCGCCATTCCATCTGTGCCCGAACTGGTTGGCATGGCTTCAAGGAAATATGGGATGTCAAGTTCTTCAGCAATGACAGATATTTTTTTTGTCAGTGCGGGGTGATTGTTGGCGCCCACGCCGATGGCAGGGCCTTCACCCAACGGGAATGTTCGGTAATCGGTGGAACCTGGTCCTTTGGCAAAGGTGACATCCACCGCGAAGGCCAGGTCGGGTCTCACGCTGAAAGCAGAAGTGGCAGCCCCGACTGCAAAAACTTCTTCTTGTGAAGTGGCGGCTGCCACTACGTTGCAGTCCAGGTTGTAATTTCTGATCTCTTGCAGGGCGATGGTCAGTGCTGCCACGGATGCACGGTTATCAATGCTGTGGCCGGCGATATATCCCCCGGTCAACTCAAAAGGCGGCTGGCCAAGAGAGACCAGATCGCCAGGTTTAACCAGGCCTGCAAGTTCTTTTTCGCTCATCCCGGTATCGACAAACAATTGATCTTTTGAGGGGGCTTTACTTGAGGTTTGATTGTTGACCAGGCGATCTGGCATGATCTGCACCAGGCCGGGCAACTCTTTTTTACCGTGAACGGTGACCAACTGGCCTGGCAGCATCCGCGGATCAATGCCGCCAACCGTTGTGATCGATAAGAATCCGTGCTCAACTTTTTTGACCATCAACCCGATGGCGTCCATGTGGGCGGCGATCATCAGGGTGGGTCTTTTTTCTTTCGCTGCGGCTTTGCGCAAGCCATGTAAACTGCGCAGCGGGGTGATCGTCAGTTCGTCAACCAGCAGACGCCATTTTTCGGCGATCAGTTCACTGACGGGTTCTTCGTAACCGGAGATCCCCGGTTTAGACAGCAATGAAAGCAGGAATGGCGTTATGTTTTCCATGTTTTCCCTATGGCACGACGGTGGTTTCTGTTGCGGTCGGAGTTTCGGAGGGTGTGGGTGTTTCAGTGGCCGTTGCAGTTGCTGTGGGGGTCGCGGTAAGCGTTGGCGTATTACTTGGGATCACATAAGTGATGGTTGCCGTTGGGGTCAAGGTGATGGTGGGTGTCGCGGAGGCAATTTCAGGGCTGGTGGGGATGGGAGGCAATGTCATCGTGGGAAGACCTCCCCATGGGTCGAGGGTGACAGTTGCTGTCACAGTGGGTGTGATATTTTGTTGATTGATCACACTGTTGCCAATCCAAAGAACGATCATGCCCAGCAGGTAACAGGGCAGTGTCGCAAAAATGATCACGATTAGGGTTGATCGAAGCTTGTTTTTTTGAGACGGACTGCGAACCATGTTCTAATTCTAACTCACCTTTTGACCATCGGCAGGGTTTATTTGAAATCCATCGAAGCGCTTGTGTTAACCTGACGGATCTCTTGCTGCACAGTGACGAACAAACTTTCAGCTTTGAGGTCAGTGATGGTGTAACAGGGTGACTTGAGATTATCCGCAAGGGCCTGTGCCAATCCCTGGTCAAAGGCGGCGTGCTCCATGTTGATCACCACGGAATGGATCTTTTCTTTGGCGATCATTTCGGCAAACCGGGCTGCTTCTTCTTGCGGGGGTTGATGCCCAACAGAAACATTGCCCGCGCCGTCGGTGAGGACGATCAACAAAGGCATGATCTCGGGGTGGAGGTTCTTTTCTTTTTTCAATACTTCATAAGACATCATCAAGCCGGCGCTGAGTGGGGTCTTGCCTCCCACGGGGACATCAGACAGCGCTTCCTGCGCCAGCAGCACCGAATTGGTGGGCGGCAGCACCAACGTGGCTTTGCTCTTCTGAAAAACGATCAAGCCCACCCGGTCACGGCGCTGGTAAGCGTCGGTCAGCAGCGAGAGGATGGCACCTTTGGTGGCGGCCATGCGTTCTGCCACTGCCATCGACCACGATGCATCCACCAGGAAGAGGATCAGGTTGGCTGCTTTGCGTACCCTGATCTTTTTCATGTAATCATTTGGTCGGATGGCAAAGGCCACCTTGTTGTGTTCGCGGATCTCGCTGCGGTCACGTTGGAAGGGCGCAGCAGCCCGGATGGTGGCGTCAAAGGCCAGGTCATTGGTGCGTCCGTTCGCAGGCGTGGATTGGATGTAGCGTCCGCGTTTGCGTTCGGTGCGGGTCACACTGCGGCGGCCTGCATATGAGCGCATCATCTTGTCAAGCGGCGTATCCAGCTTGCGCGGATTGAATTCTTCACCCACGGGCGTCTTTTGACCGCCCGTCCACCAGAAGGCATCGTTTTTATCAAATACATTTTGGGGGGAGGGTTGAGGTTCCCCTTGTTCTGGGGTTTGTTCGCCGGCTTGCTCCGGCGTTACACTTTTTTTGGGGATGAATAGTCTTCGTCGCCCAACTCAGAAGTGGATTGTTGATTGGTGCCGCTCGGGGATCCGCCCGAGAGTTGTTCAATGCGCTCCTGCAGCTCTTCCATGCCCATTTCTTCGCGTTGGAAGGGTCCGCTCTTGAGGCGGTGGGGCAGGGCAAGTTCAGCAGCCAGGGCGATATCGCGGTCTGTGATGGAGGTGCGGCCGTCAAAAGCTGCCTGGGCGCGCGCGGTCTTGAGGATCACCAGGTCGGAACGGTGGCCGTCCACGTTTAATGATGAGGTCAACGCGGCAATGGAAAGCAGGTTTTGTTTGGTGTGGGTCACCTGGTCCACCAGGTGGCGGGCTTTCTCGATCTGCTCTGAAAGTTCCTCTTCCTTGCTTTCAAATTCCTGGCGGAAAGCCGCGGAATCGGCTTCAAAAGCCAGGTTGCGTTCCATAATGGTCACGCGTTCGCGTGCGTCGCGAATGCCGCGAATCTCAACGGACAGGGCGAAGCGGTCAAGCAGTTGGGGCCTCAGGTCGCCTTCTTCTGGGTTCATGGTACCCACTAATATGAAGCGGGCGGGATGGTTGAAAGAAATGCCTTCACGTTCGACGTTGTTGACACCCATGGCGGCCGCGTCAAGCAGCACATCCACCACATGGTCATCGAGCAGGTTAACCTCGTCAATGTAAAGCAATCCGCGGTTGGCGGCTGCCAGCACACCCGGTTCAAAAGCTCTGACGCCTTTTTGGATGGCTTTTTCAATATCCAGGGTGCCGACTACACGGTCTTCCGTGGCGGATACGGGCAGGTTGATAAAAGGGGTGTGCCGGGTAACCGAGTCTAGATGTTCGCCGGCGGCTGAACGGTCGCGGCATTCGGTGCACCAGGTGGCGGGTTTATCGGGGTCGCAGCCAAAACGGCAGTTTTCGACGACTTTTACAGAAGGCAGCAAGGCGGCTAAAGCGCGGGCGGCAGTGGATTTGGCAGTACCGCGTTCTCCACGGATCAAGACGCCACCGATCCGGGGGTCCACGGCGTTCAAGACAAGCGCGCGGCGCATACGTTCCTGACCAACAACTGCAGTAAATGGATAGATTGCAGGCATAGGGTTAAGTCCTTAATTAATAGAGTTTCTTAATTGAAGTTTACCATAATCGATTCATCATTTCCTGCACTTTTTGTAAAGGTTGGACAAAAAGACCGCCCTCAAAGAAGTCCTTGAGGGCGGTCTTTTTTCTAAAGCGCGTGGTTTATATCAAATTCGGGATCAGGTATGAGAAGCTGTTGAAACCGTTGTGCAGGTCCAAATTGGCTCCAAATACAATGATCAAGACGGTAACGATGATGATCCCAAGCAGCATCAAACCAAGCTGCACATATCCAAGGATCAGGCCAGCCAGGGCCATGCCATTGCCGCTCAAAGCGTTACCGCTGTCGCGAATTTCTTTCTTGGCCAGGTGGCCGGTGATGATGGCAGCGATGGCACCAATAATGGGCATGAAAGTCCAGGCAACCAATCCTGATACCAGGCTGACGATGGCCAACACGCTATCCTTCTTGCCATAAGGCAGAGGAGGCAGTGTTACTTGTGAAGAATTCTCAGGTATTGTCATTTTCTTTTTCTCCTATCAATTTCCTGTATTGAATCTTAAATAGATATACGGGGTATTTGATAGAAGGTAGCAAAATCTTTTGACATCGCCTTGATTGAATCCCTGTTTCAAATTAGTACATGCTGGTGTTGATATTATTGAAAATATCTGCGATCGAGGAACCCATGGCAGGTAAAAGCACGAGGATGGCACACAAAGAAAGAACCGTCAAGCCAATTTGAACATAACCAAGGATCAATCCAGCGGTGGCCATGCCGTTGCCCTTGAGCATGCCGGCACTCTTTTTGATCTCGCTTTTACCCATGTGTCCAAGGATCACTGCTGCAATGGCGCCGATGCCGGGCAATACAAAAAAGGCCGCGATACCAAAGATCATGCTGAGCAGCGCCAGGGTGCTGTCTTTGGGTTGGGTTGGGATGGTTGTGTACGGTTGTTGCGGAATTTGTTCGCTCATAATATCTCCTTATGAATATAAAGACTGATGAATTCATTATATATCGGCTTTACCGAATTACTAAATCCACCTAACAGTTTTAGGGGGGAACATTATTAAAGTAACTAATGGTTTATGGAGCGGTTGGCAACTAGTAATTACTTTTTATCCGATCTTTTTTGATCATGGATTGCTCCCCCAAATAGGTGTTTCAGAAGAAAATGATCCTGAAACGATGCTGTAACCCTTCAAGCTGGCCCATTTTTCTCCAGCTGCTTTCAATTCGGAATTCCTGCAATTCAGAAAATCCTCAGCCATTGACTTGTCTCCAAATTGATCCAACGCTTTGATCAATTTAGCTTCTGAGCCACTTTCACCACGTTGAATATAGAATTGATAAGCGCCGGCAATGGTAGCCAGATCTTCATTATTCAAAGCCAGAGTTAATGCCTCGGTTACTCGTGGGTCATCGAATTTACTTATAGCTTTTGCAACAGCTATCTGAATAATTTCGTTCTCATTATTCAAAATAGCGAGTAATGGTTCAATTGATCTTTCATCGTGTATTGTGGCAAGTGCTGATGCTGATTGACTGACAACATAAGGGTCTTCATCTCGCAAGGCTGCAATTAGCGGCTCCACTGCGCGTGGATCTTTAAGCGCCGCTAACGCGTCAACAGCTTTTATGCGTATTTGCGCCCATTTTTTATCCTCGAGAGTCTTGATCAAGGGATCAACCACACGCGAATCTGAAAACCCTGCAAGCGCCATTGGCACTTCCATGCGGACATAATAGTCTTCATCATTCAAAGCAGCGATCAAAGGTTCGACAGCCCGATCATCTTTAATTTCACCAAGCGCAAGGACGGAATATTTGCGTACGCCTGGGTCATTATTCGTTAAGGATGCGATCAGCGGTTCGACTGCAATTGCACCAAATCCCACAAGAGCTTCTTTTGCCGCATCCTGGATGGCCGCGTAATAGCCTTTCAATGATGTTATCAATGGCTCAATTGCTTTGGGGTCGCCGATCTGTCCTAATGAAGTTGCCACCCAATCGCGGTAGTAAAAATCCTCATTATTCAATGCTGAAATAAGCGGCTCAACTGCTCTCGCATCTTTAATTTCGCCTAATGCTTTCGCGGCGTATCCAGCCGCCTCAATGTCTCCATCCTGCAAGGTTTCAATTAACATTACAACCGAAGGTTCCCCAATATTTACAAGTGCTTTATATACCGGTATATGGTTATTTGATTCTTTAAGCATCGCAATCAGCGGGGAAACAGCCCGAGGGTCCTTGATCTCACCCAAGGCTGAAATTGCAAATTCTTGTAGATACGGATCAGTGTTTTGAAGAGTTTCAATCAATGGTTCTACCGCAGGGGCGCCGATTGAAATCAGGGCTTGTTTTAAACTATCACGATAGACTGTTTTATTTTGTAACAGCATTTGCATCAACGGCTCAACCGCCCGCGGATCCCCTATCTTCCCCAGTGCAACAATGGCATTCTCACTGACAAAGGGTTGTTCAGAATCAAGCACCTCGATCAAGGGGTCCACTGCGCGAGGGTCCCCAATTTCTCCCAAGGCTTTTGCCGCCTGTTCCTGGGCGTCAGATCCATTATCTTGTAAAACAGCAATCAGTGGATCCACGGAATCGACACTACCAATGGCCCCCAAAGCAGTGGCTGCAGCCTGTCGCACGAGAGAAAAATCATCATGCAAACTGGCAATTAATGGATCCACAGCGCGAAAATCTCCGATGCGGCCTAACGCCTGTGCTGCACCAATCCTTTGGGTCGAATTATTACTTTGCAATGCCGCGATGAGCGGATTCACGGCATCTGATCCCATCATCACCAAAGAGTCGATAAATATTATTGCGAGAACTATAATCAGCATTTCCAAAATTAGTGATCAACTCATTGGCCAACTCATCTTGCCCCGGCGTGTACTCTAACTTTTCGGAGATTGATGTTAAGACGGTTGGAGTGACCACCATTTCTTCTTCTGCATGAGAATTTTTCAAAGAGCACCCAGATGAAGAAAAGGAAAGAATCAACAAGACAACGATCATTCTTAGAAAGTTGGTCAGGTTTATATTAACAAAAACATTTTTCATGATGTCATCCTGAGAATTGATTGCCCGGGCTAGCGCTCAATGAAAAAAAGAAGCAAGATCAAGTTTCAAGAACAAGAAATCCATGACGAATATTTATTACCATTGCATCCGGTTCTATTTGCGATTTGAATTTAAAGCATTATACAGTTGCAAAAAAGCAAAGAACATTCACATTTTTTAAAATCGTTATCTCGTGTCGCCCTCTTTTTTAAGTGACACGGGTTATTAATCAAGTGTCTTTCATGGGCAACAGCCAGTGATTATTATGTACTTGACTAATCCATTTTGATAGAGACCTTTATCACTTATGAAGGCTTTCATAATTAATCAATGTCATAGAATTCATGAAGCTGTTTTTGTAAGTAAAGGAAGTAGTAATGATTATTTATTCAGGCGGTATAATTGTTAACATCAATTCGTGAGGAGAAATCTATGGCGGATCGAAAAATTCGTGTCTTGATCGCAAAACCTGGCTTGGATGGACATGATCGTGGCGCAAAAGTCATCGCGCGGGCTTTACGCGATGCCGGTATGGAAGTGATCTACACCGGTTTGCGCCAGACCCCCGAAATGATCGCTGAAGCAGCCCTGCAGGAAGATGTGGATGTCATTGGCATGTCCATTCTTTCAGGTGCTCACCTGGTATTGGTGCCAAAAGTGATCGATACCGTCCGCAAATCGGGTCTCACTGATGTAGGTTTCTTCGTGGGCGGCATCATCCCTGAAGAAGACGTGGCCGTGCTCAAAGCTGCAGGTGTCAACGCGGTCTACGGCCCTGGCACTTCAACGGTTACCGTGATCGAAGACGTTAAGTCCTTCTCACGAGCAGCCTGAGATTGTGAGCGCATGAATTAATGAGATCTTTTGAATCCCCTTCTGCTGCGAATAAACTGGCGTTATCGCGCCTGATCAGCGAAGTGGAAAATGAGACCAGCGCGGGCAAAGCAGCGCTGGATGAGTGTTTTACCCGCTCTGGCAGAGCCCATCTCATCGGGGTCACCGGAGCCCCCGGCACCGGCAAATCTTCTCTGGTCAACAGGCTGGCACAGTTGATCAGGCGGGAAGGCAAACAAACCGTTGCCATCGTCGCCATCGATCCATCCAGCCCATTTACCGGCGGCGCCATATTGGGCGACAGGGTGCGCATGCGCGACCTGTCTGGAGATCCCGGAGTGTTCATCCGCTCAATGGCTTCGCGCGGCGAACTGGGCGGCCTGGCAAGGGCAACCGCCGGCGTGGTGCAGGTGCTGGATGCGGCAGGTTATGACCTGATACTTATTGAGACGGTCGGCGCCGGCCAATCTGAAGTTGATATCGCGCGGCTCGCGCATACAACCATTGTGGTCGAAAGCCCAGGCATGGGCGACGACATCCAGGCCATCAAAGCCGGCATCCTCGAGATCGCCGACATTCTGGTGGTGAACAAGGCAGATCGTCCCGGCATTGAAAACACCGAACGCGCCTTGCGCGCCAACCTTGAACTGGGCTACTCCCACCGGGTAAACGGCAAAGCAGGCCATGCCGGATTTACAGAAAATAACGCTGCGGTCGAACCCAAGGACTGGGTTCCACCGGTGATCAAGACCATCGCCACGGAAGAGAGCGGTTTTCCGGAACTGATCAAGGCCATCGCGGACCACCGTGATTACCTCCAAAATTCCGGTTTGTTGGCGCAGCGTGTACGTGAACGACTGATGGATGAATTTGAACACTTATTGCGCCACACCCTGGTGCAAAATTGGAGAGCACAGACTTCAACCGAGCGCGTTTCTCAAGTAATGGATGCAGTTTTCACTCGAAAACGATCCCCTGCCAGCGCCGTGGAAGAATTGACCAGATCTTTAAACTGAATCCCTTTGTTATTATTGATCTTTGAGGAGAGAAAATGGAACGCACACTGATTAAAGATTTACGCAGCAAGATCGATCAAACTGTCGAGCTCAAGGGTTGGCTTCAGACCTTGCGCGATCAGAAAAAGATCCAATTTCTGATCTTGCGCGACCCAACCGGTGCCGCCCAGGTGGCGCATTGGAAACCCAATAACGAAGCCCTGGCTGAAGAGATTGCCAAACTGGGCACCGAAACAGCTCTCACCATCACCGGCAAGGTCATTGATAACCCGGTGGTTAAATTGAATGGTCTTGAGATCCAACTCGAATCGCTGACTGTTGAAAACAATGCTGAAAGCCCGCTGCCCTTTGACCCCTTCGCTGAAACGCTGCCCACCAGTGATTACCGCCAGGATTGGCGTTACATGGACCTGCGCCGCCCCGTCAACAATCTCTTCTTTAAAGTCGAGACACTTGTTGAATTGGCCATGCGCGAATATTGGACCAAAAATGATTTCATTGAAATTCACACCCCAAAACTCGTAGGCGCCCCAAGCGAAAGCGGTGCAGAACTCTTCTCTCTCGATTATTTCGAACGCAAGGCTTACCTGGCCCAGTCTCCCCAGTTTTACAAACAGATGGCCATGGCTTCCGGTTTTGAACGCATTTACGAGATCGGTCCCGTCTTTAGAGCCGACCCCTCTTTCACCTCGCGTCACATGACCGAGTTTACCGGTGTGGATATGGAAATGTCATGGATCGACAGCCACGAAGACGTGATGGCCTCTGAAGAACAGTGGTTGAATTACGTTTATACCCGCGTCAAAGAACAATATGGCGACGCCATCAAGGAACAATTCGGCGTGGACCTTGTAGTCCCGACACTTCCTTTCCCGCGCATCCCCATGAAGGAAGCGATCGAGATCTTGAAGAGCCGCGGTTGGGTTCCCGCTGATAAGAAGGGTGACATGGATCCTGCCGGCGAGCGTGAGATCGCTGCCTATGTCAAGGAAAAATACAACCACGACTTTGTCTTTATCACGGATTGGCCCGTTGGTGTGCGTCCGTTCTATCACATGCGCCACCCTGAGGACCCCACCCTCACCCGCAGTTTTGACCTGATCGCCTGTGGCTTAGAGATCACCACCGGCGCCCAGCGCGAACACCGCGTCGAAGTGCTGCAAAAACAGGCCACTGAAAAGGGTCTGCATTTTGAGCCAATCCAGTTCTATCTCGATTTCTTCCGCTACGGCTGCCCGCCCCACGGCGGTTTTGGTCTCGGCCTGGCACGTTTGATGATGGTCATGCTGAATGTCGGCAACATCCGCGAATCAGTGTTCCTTTTCCGCGGACCCACCCGCTTGATCCCCTAAAGCGGTTCAGGAGGCAGTATGCTCGTTGGTAATAAAGTTCGATTACGCGCACTTGAAAAAGAAGATGTTAACAATTGTGTGCGTTGGCTAAATGACCCTGAGGTGATAAAGTTCTTGTATATGAATTCACCTCTTTCAAGAGCTGCAGAAGAGAAGTGGATCGAAAACCAACTGGCTCTACCTCCGTCGAATGGACAGGTTTTTGCCATTGAAGCACTCGTGAGTGATCATTGGGTGTATATTGGCAACACAGGTCTGGATAAGATCGAACCTGTGAATGCGCAGTCTGAATTTGGCATCTTTATCGGTGAGAAGACTTATTGGAACATGGGTTATGGCAAAGAAGCCACACTGTTGTTATTAAGGCATGGTTTTGAAGACTTAAACCTAAACCGCATCTATTTATATGTATTCGAAGATAATTTGCGTGCAATTGCAGCATATAAGGCGGTTGGATTCGTGCAAGAAGGCCTTCTGCGTAAAGCAGTATACAAAAATGGTCGCTTTAATAACATGTTGTTAATGAGCATTCTCCACTCTGAGTGGAAAGGTTATTAAATATTAAGGAGTAATAGATATGCCAATTACACATTCCACGCGGTACGATCGCATGAAATATGGGGATATCAAGTTGTACGCCGGCACCTCGTGCCCGGAGTTGGCTACTCGTATAGCCACCCATATGGATCTGCCGTTGTGCGAACGGGATATTATCCAGTTCCCCAATGACAACCTCTTTGTTCAACTGCACACCAGTGTCCGTGGCCAGGATTGCTACGTGATTCAGACCACTTCGGTGCCGGTGCATCGCAACTTGATGGAACTGTTGATCATGCTGCAAACCCTGCGTCTCGATTCGGCTGCACGCGTCACCGCCGTCGTTCCCTACCTGTGCTATGCCCGTTCGGATAAAAAGGACCAGCCTCGCATCCCCATCACCGCCCGCCTTGTGGCAGATATGATCGAAGTAGCCGGCGCAGATCGCTATATGTTCATGGACTTGCACGCCGGGCAGATCCAGGGCTTCTTCTCCATCCCGGGGGATGTCTTAACTGCTTTTTATACCTTGATTGACTACCTGAAAGCCAAACGTGAACACATGCACAAGCCTGTCGTCTTAACGGCTGATCTGGGTTTTGCGAAAAAAGCCCGCAACTTTGCGGTTTCCCTGGATGTGCCCCTGGCGTTCATTGAAAAGCGCCGCAGCGGCAATGATTCCAAGGCACAGGCGCTGACCATCATCGGCGATGTAAAAGACAGAGATGTCATTATTGTGGATGATGAAGTTGATACCGGCGGATCTATTTCTCAGGCGGTCAATCTTTCAAGAGAATATGGTGCGGCCAACATTTATGTGGTTTTTGTGCATCCGGTGCTTTCGGGCGACAGCGCCAACCGCTTGGCCAACCTTCCGGTGACCGAGTTTATCACCACCGATACCATCCCGGTTCCTCCTGCCAAACTGGCTTTGTTCAACGGACGCCTGACCATCCTCTCCATCGCCCCCCTGCTTGGAGAAGTGATCCAGCGCGCCAATGAAGGCCGCAGTGTGGGCGAACTCTTCAACGAATGATCGGCCTGGAGTGTTGTGCCAGAACTGCCTGAAGTAGAAACCATTGTGCGCAGCTTGAGAGCCGCCAATAATATTATCGGAAAGATGATTATCAACAGCCAGGTGTTGTGGCAGCGCAGCCTGGCTGATCCTTTACCTGTTGAGTTTCAAGAGAAAATCAAAGGGCAGCAGATCCTTGGCGTGGATCGCCGTGGCAAGTTCATCGTCATCCACCTCAACCGCCAATCGCTCCTGATACATCTGCGCATGAGCGGAGATGTTTTTATCGAATCGGGTGATACGACTCGCAATACGAAACATGATCGGGTCGTGCTTGAGTTCACAGACGGCAGCCGTATGGCGTTTAACGACACGCGCAAATTTGGCCGCGTCTGGCTGGTGGATGATCCGCAGTCTGTGTTTGGCAAGCTTGGGCCTGAACCACTTGATGACCTGCTGACACAAGAACTGTTTTTTGAAAGACTCAGCCACAGCAAGCGTCAGATCAAACCCCTGCTGCTCGATCAAACTTTCCTGGCCGCCATCCAGAATTTGTTGGATGATTTTTTCCGCCAATTCGGGATCAAGACCGGTGAAGGTGCTTCCCTCGCCGCCTCGTGAGGACCGCGGTTTTGGTTTGGGTTGGTCCAGTTGGTCCG
>DAIEPS010000240.1 GCA_027348305.1 Anaerolineaceae bacterium
GAAATCTATGGGGTCTCCGTCATCGGCAGGGTGGCCGATCTGGCGTCGGTGCTGGAAAATCGTCAGGTGGACGAGGTGGTGATCGCCATCCCGTCCGCTTCGGGGCGGCTGGTGCGCCAGGTGACGGATGTCTGCCGCCGCAAGGGCATTCCCTCGCGGACCATGCCTGGCATCAACGAACTCATCGGCGGGAAGGTCAGCGTGAACCGACTGCGCGAGGTGGACATCACCGACTTGTTGCGCCGCGACCCTGCCAGGATCGATGACCGCCTCGTCGGTTCAAGCCTGAACGGGAAGCGGGTACTCGTCACTGGCGCGGGCGGTTCCATCGGACGCGAACTCTCGCGTCAGATTGCGCGCTGGCGGCCGTCGGAACTGGTGTTGCTTGGCCACGGCGAGAACAGCATCTTCGAAGCCCTGCTGGAATTGCGCGAGGATTTCGCGTCGCTGTCGTTGCATCCCGTCATTGCGGATGTGCGCGACGAGACGCGGCTCGAAGCGGTGTTTGTGG
>DAIEPS010000241.1 GCA_027348305.1 Anaerolineaceae bacterium
TTTTGCCACCGCTTTTCGGTGATTCAAATCGCGTTGCCTTCCCGCTGTTCGGCTGACGAGCCTTGCAAACAAAAGGGGAAACACTTGAAGCCGCGCGCGCGCGCTTGATATGGCGGCGCAAGCTCTCGCGGATGTATTGACCGGTGTAGCTCGCCTTCACGTCGGCAACGTCCTCGGGCCGGCCCGAGGCGACAATGCACCCGCCCCCTTCGCCGCCTTCGGGGCCGAGATCGATCAGCCAGTCCGCTACTTTGATAATGTCGAGATTATGTTCGATGATCAGCACCGAGTTGCCCGCGTCCACCAATCTCTGCAACACTTCGATCAACTTATGCACGTCTGCAGCGTGGAGACCGACCGAGGGTTCGTCGAGCACGTATAAGGTCCGGCCGGTGGCGCGGCGCGAGAGTTCCTTGGCGAGTTTGACGCGTTGGGCTTCGCCGCCGCTCAAGGTCGTGCCGGGCTGTCCGATCCGAACGTAGCCCAATCCCACTTCCTGCAATAAT
>DAIEPS010000242.1 GCA_027348305.1 Anaerolineaceae bacterium
GTACACGCGCTGCAGATCCCGTTTCACCGCCGCCGCATCGCTGCGCACGTAGGCGCCCATGGCCAGGATTTCTTCCACCGTCAACTGGCCGAACACGCCGCGGCCCTCGGGCACCAGCGCCAGGCCGCGGCGCACCAGTTCGAACGCGCGCATGCCGCCGATCGGCGCGCCGTCGTAGAGGACCGCGTCCGCTGCGACCGGCAGCAATCCGGCGATGGCCTTGAGCGTGGTGGTCTTGCCCGCGCCGTTGCTGCCGATGAGCGTGACGATGCTGCCCGCCGCCACGGACAATGAGATGCCGTGCAGCGCGCCGATCGCGCCATAACTGACTTCAAGATTTTTGATTTGCAGCATCTTTTCAATCTCCCAAATACGCTACGATGACCTTGGGATTCCGGCGCACTTCGTCCGGCGTGCCTTCGGCGATTTTGACGCCGTAATCCAGCACCGCGATGCGTTCACAAATGCCCATCACCAGTTGCATGTCATGTTCCACCAGCAG
>DAIEPS010000024.1 GCA_027348305.1 Anaerolineaceae bacterium
GAGGTGGGGATGAACCCGGCCTTGCCATCCAAAACAGTTGGGATGCCGAAGGTCGTGATCAACCAACTGCCCAATAATGGCCCGGGGACCATGGTGAGGGCAACCGAGAACAAAATGACGTAGCCGCCGAATTGTCCGCGTTTGTCTTCAGGGAAGAGGTCTTTGCTCCAGGCGCTGGTGGCGATGGTCCATGCGCTGATGGGTGCCAGCCATAAGATGCCCGTCAGGATCAGGGTTGGAACGCTGCGTGCCAATGAAAAGGCGATCAACCCGACCATTTCTGCGACGACAGCAGCCAGGGCTACGTTTTTACGTCCCCAGCGGTCGGCCAGCAGACCGAGTGGATAGGCTGTGGCAATGCCTCCAAAAAGTATGGCGCAGAAAATGATCAATGATGCCTGCATCGTGGGAATTTCGAGATAGGTGTTGATGTAGATCATTAAGTAGGGGAAGAAGATGTTCTGCGCCACACCCCAAAGTGTGATCGAGATCAGCAGCATGAACAGGTCGCGTTGTTGTTTCAAGGTTGACCAGCGGAAAGTATCTGTGATCTGCGACCAATAGGAGCCTTTTGGTTTTTCAAGGGCAACTTTGGGTTCCTGGAGCAAGAGAGAAGCTACCAGGCCTAAAACAAACACCAGACCGCCGATCAGGTAGAAAAAGGCATAGTATCCGAGTGCATCAATGATGATGCCGGCACCACCATAAACGATCAGCAGCGCAACCCAGGTAAGGATTTCGAGCACTCCCATCACTTTGCCGCGATTATGCGTGGTGGTGATGTCAGCCACATAAGCGTGAAAGACTGAATCGTTGGCGCTGGAACCAAAAAAGGTCATGATGCAGTCGAATGTAATGGCCATAAAAACCGCAAGCCCAATGGAATGGAAGAAGGCCGCAGTCGGGAATAAGGCGGTGGTGATGCCCCAACCGAGATACCCGATGAGTAGAAAAGGTTTGCGTCCAAACCGTGAACGAATGCGGTCACTTAACGCGCCCATAAAGATGGAAGCCAGGGTCGCGGTGATCGCGCTGGCAGCCACCATCCATGAAACCGGCCTTGGATCAGGTGTGATGGTATTGTAGATAAAGGTGTTGAAAAACTGGTTTTCAACCCCCCAGGCAAGAGAACCGAGAAAACCAAGGATGATGATAGCAACCCAGGTGCGTTTAGTGAGCATGATGACCTCCGATGTATTTATTTGGATGATGCTGCGAGGGATGCCAGAGTGATGGCGCCCATGGAACCTGCACGATCCGCTAATTGTGGTGCAACAATAAATGTGTCATTTACCTTCTTGATCAATTCTGAATCCACATATCCGTTTAAGGATTCTCGAGCTACCTGGCGGATCTTTTCAAGCAACCCGGGTTTCTTCATCACACCGCCGCCGAGGATGATGCGTTTGGGAGAGTAAGAGAGCACCCAATTGTGAACTGCCTGGCCGAGATAGAGAGCTTCGAGTTCCCATGCGGGGTGGTCTGCGGCCATGTCATGGGTTGAAATACCCCAGCGTTCGGTCATGGCCGGGCCGCTGGCCAGGCCTTCAAGGCAGTCACCATGGAAGGGACAGCGCCCCGGATAAGGATCATTCTCAAGGTTGTGTTTCATCAATAAATGTCCCAATTCGGGATGGATCAATCCGTGTACAGGAAGCCCGTTGCAGATCACACCGCCGCCGATGCCCGTGCCGATGGTGACATACAGAAAATCGCTCAACCCCCGGCCTGCACCCCATTTTCCTTCACCCAGGGCGGCGCCATTAACGTCCGTGTCGAACCCATAGGGGATGTCAAACGCTTTTTTGAGTTGGGCGAGCAAGGGCGTATTCTGCCACTGCACCTTGGGTGTGGAGGTGATGCTGCCATAAAGTGGGTCGGATGGGTCAAGGTTGACAGGTCCGAAACAGGCAATCCCCATGGCTTCGAGGTGGATGCCATGTTTGGCTTCACTTTCCTTGAAGAATCGGATCACTTCAGGGAGGGTGACCTGGGGTGTTTCCGTTGGGATGGTACATTCTACGAGAATGTGTTCGGGATCCTGGGCGATAATGCAATTGAACTTGGTACCCCCGGCTTCGATTCCACCAAACCATGTCATTGTGTCTGTCCTTAAGTAGAATAAGTTAATCATAGCATGACTTGACCGCCCTAGCGTTTAATGTGGTCAGTGTAAATATTAAAAAATTGTGGTTTGCAGAACCATTGATTATGATCAGTGTTACACAATATGGTATTTTGGGTCAAAATCCAACCTATTCATTTGGAGGAATTCATGGACTTATTTGAAAAGTGCTGCAACTACACTGCAGCAAAAGATGCTAAAGCAACCGGCATTTATCCTTATTTTATAGCTTTGAACGAAAACGAGGGGACCGAAGTCGTCTACCAGGGCAAACGCCTGATCATGTGCGGATCAAACAACTATCTCGGTTTAACCACACATCCGAAGGTGCGCGAAGCAGCCATTGAAGCCATCAAGCGCTATGGCACAAGCTGCACAGGCTCAAGGTTTTTGAATGGCACCCTGGCCCTTCATGAACAACTCGAAAGAGAACTGGCTGCCTGGGTGGGCAAAGAAGCGGCGCTGGTCTTTTCAACCGGCATGCAAACCAACCTGGGGACCGTCAGCGCCCTGATCGGACGTGATGATGTCGTCATTCTGGATAAAGATGACCATGCTTCCATCGTGGATGGCGCCCGTTTGGGTTACGGCAAGATCGAACGCTTCCGCCACAATGACATGGAACACCTCGAAAAGGTACTGGCTTCCATCCCTGACACCGCCGGCAAACTGATCGTGGTGGACGGTATGTTCAGCATGGAAGGCGATCTGGCCCCCATCGCGGATATTGCCAAAGCCGCCAAGAAACACGGTGCCCGATTAATGATCGATGATGCCCACGGCATGGGCGTTTTGGGCGGTGGACACGGCACCTGCGCTCACCTCGGCGTGACTGACAAAGTTGACCTGATCATGTCCACATTCAGCAAATCCTTTGCCTCACTCGGTGGATTCATCGCCGGAGATGAGTGCACGATCCATTATATTCAACACACAGCGCGGGCTTTGATCTTCAGTGCCAGCATACCGCCATCCAATGCGGCGGCTGCCCTGGCTTCTTTGCACGTCATGCAGGAAGAACCTGAAAGAGCCGCCCGTGTGATTGCGGTGGCTGATAAGATGCGCAAAGGCTTTACCTCCCTTGGATTCAACATCGGCGATTCCACCACACCGGTCGTGCCCATCATCATTGGTGACGACGGTAAAACCTTCCTGTTCTGGAAGAAGTTATTTGACAACGGCGTCTTTGTGAATCCGGTCATTTCTCCGGCGGTCAATGCGGGGCACCAACTGCTACGCACCAGCTACATGGCAACCCACACCGATGCCCAGATGGACAAGGTGCTTGAGATCTTCGAAAAAGTTGGCAAAGAGATCGGGATTATCTGACCTCGGTTTATTAAACATACTAAAAAGCCCGTTGATTTTTCAACGGGCTTTTTTGCAGCTATTTTGTCAAGAAAAGGATACCGATGGTGTTAGGGCCGCAGTGGCTGGCGATGGTGGCACCTGCATCCGTGGTGCAGATCTCTTTGATCGGAAGTATTTTTTCGATCTCTGATCTCAAATAAAGTGCATCTTCAGGGCAGACGGTGTGAGTGATAAATATGCGTGACGGATCAATGGCATCCTTGTGTTTGGCAAAGTTATCAAGCAGGGCATTCAGTCCTTTTTTGCGGCTGCCGCTGACTTTTTCGCGTACACCCAGCGTGCCGTCCATACGTACTTCGATCACCGGGCGAATTTTAAGAATGCTGCTGATCACGTGTTCCATGGATGAACAGCGTCCGCCCATGTAGAGATAATCAAGGGTATCGATGACAAAGGAAGAATTCACGCCTGGAATGAGAGCTTCCAGGGTAGTGGTAATCTCATCAAGAGACTTGCCGCTTTGAGCCAATTCCGCGGCTCTCAGCACCAGAAGTCCAATGCCGGTCGAAAGATTGAGCGAATCGATCAATCTGCCTTTGACACCGGACAGTGATTCCAGCGCAATGGCTGCACTTTGATAACTTGCCGAGAGTTTGGAACTGATGCTGATGTAAATGAATTCGGGATATTTTTCGAACACCTGGGTAAACGCCGCAACCGAAGGTGCGGATGTTTTTGGCAGTTCACCCGAAGCTTTGACCGCTTCGAACAACTGCTCGGGTGAAAGTTCCAAACCGTCGAGATAATTCTGCCCGTTTACCAGTACATTGAGCGGAATAATTTCAATATCAAATTTGTTGATTAATTCGGGACTCAAATCACAACAACTATCCGCGATGATTTTGACCATGTTGTTTTCCTCAATGAATAATTAGTTTAGAACCATTTCCGCCACCTGAAATAGATCAGCATGGCTAAACCGATAAGCAGCATTCCAACACCGCAGATATAAAACCCGAGGGGATGTGTGGCGATGGGGATGGTAGTAAAGTTCATGCCGAAGACTCCGGCAATGAAAGACAGGGGCAGGAAGATGGTGGAGACAATGGTTAATGCCTTCATTACTTCGTTCAAACGTAGGCTGGTGGAATTCAGGTAAATATCCATGGCGCCAGAGACGATATCGCGAATGGTATCTGAAAGGTCCTGGATCCTCACCAGGTGGTCGTAAATATCTCTGAAATAGAAACGGCTCTGAGGGTCGATCAATGCGAATTCGTCACGAGTCAGGCGGTTGACCATTTCCCGCTGCGGAGAGATCACCCTACGTAATTCCATGATGCTGTGTTTTAACGTTAAAAGTCTTTCAAGTGTTTCAGGCGCGGGTTTTTCAAGCACGCTGTCTTCAAGGATCTCTACTTCGGTATCCATCTGGTCGATCAGCGGCATATATTCGTCAACAAGTGCGTCAAGTATGGCGTGGCACAAGAAATCGGAACCGAAGTTGGAGAGGCGAAAATCCTTGTGCACGCGTTCCCAGACCTTTTCCACGGGTGACATGCTGATTTCAGTGGAGCAGGTGACTAAAAAATTTTCACCAAGGAAGAAATCCAACTCGAGGGTTTCAAGTTCGTGAAGATCCTCTGCCGGTTTAATGGCATGAGCAATGATAAACAGGTAGGAAATGAAATCATCCACCTTCGAAACCTGGTAGCCAATGCTTAAACAATCTTCGATCGTCAGAGGATGAAATTTGAAGGTATCTCTCAATACTAAATTGACTTCATCTTCAGTGGCAGATTCAAGACTGACCCAAAGATATCCAGTCTTGGAGTTCATCCTGGGTTTGATCTCTTCGATCGATGAAATAAATTGAACAGGTTGGTTGGTTTCGAAATAGGCTGAACGTATCATAGGCTGAATTTTAACCCCAAACGCTATTTTTTAACAGCTTGGAATATAACACCAGCCTGGTGAATTGGAAACGAAATACGCGCGACTTGAGCGCAGCTAATTTGAAGCGGTTAGGTTAGAAAAGACCCCATTCGCCGCCAAGACCTTCTTCCATCATCGAAAAGTCCCAGTTTTCCATGCCAAAATCGATACCAACTGGACGTTCAAGGATCTGTTCGGCCTTCTGACGTGTGGATTCAAGCATGGCTGGTCCGTATGGGCAGAAGGGCGTGGTCAGGATCATCTTGACTATGGCGCCGTCATCGTTGATCTTAACATTACGCACCAGTCCAAGCTGGATGATATTGAGTGAAAGTTCGGGGTCAGTCACTTCGCTGAGCCCTTTGCGCAGTTGGTCGCAAAGTTCGGGGTGGGTGGTTTCAGCCTCCCACACTGGGCGGTTGGTTCCGGGTGTGTTTGAGTCTGCCAAGGTTATGCCTCCGCCAATGATTTGCCTGTGATCAGGTATGTGCAATGCACGTCGCCGCTCAAGACGCATTGGACCTTATCAGCCGGGATCGAAAGCATGGTGGAAATTACAGTTTGGTCCATGATAAACACTTCGGGGTGAGATTGCCCCACGTGATAAAATGGACAAGCTTTTTCGATGATCTGGTAATCTTCACCGATTTTCTGCCATTCGATCATGAATCCTTCGTCACCCAGGCTCTTACGGATGGCTTCCAATTTTTGTTCGATGGGTAGTTTCTTGATGCGATCAAGATGCTCTGTCGCGAGAGATTTGGCCATGCGGATAAAGACCTGGTTGATCTCTTCCTGGGTCAGGGTGGTCTTAAGCTGCTCTAAAAGACGGTTGGTCAAGGTCATGTAACGGGTGGGAAATTTTTCAAGCCCGGTATCGGTGAGTGAATAGACCAAACGCGGACGTCCAACGCCGTGACGTTCTTCACTGGCCTGGATCAATCCTTCGGCTTGAAGATTGGTCAGGTGATGCCTGACAGAAATAGTGTTGATATCCACAGCTTCAGCGAGTTCGGTGATGGTTGCGGTGGGGTTGGTGAGCAAGGTTTGTAAAATGCGGTCGCGTGTACTTTTCATAGGTTTTTTCCAGTCTTTAACTTACCTCTAATAAAAATAATATATCATAAGAGTATAATAAGTGTCAATTATAAGATACTTATTATAAAAAACACAAGATAAAATTCTTAATAAACTAGATAAATATGGTAAATATTGACCTCGAAAACCAACTGTGATATAATTCTTTTGTTGTGATAAAAAAATAGATATTTATGATAAAAAACTAATATATTATCCGGCGCCAACGCCACGGAGAGAAGCATGTCAGAACTTGATATCCATGATTTAAAGGTAAGCATTGAAGGCAAGCAAATATTGAACGGCGTCAATTTGAACGTGAAACAAGGTGAAGTTCACGCCATTATGGGGCCGAACGGCACGGGCAAGTCTACGCTTGCATACACCCTGATGGGGCATCCATCCTATACTGTCAATTCAGGCAGCGCCACATTCAAGGGTCAAAATCTTCTGGATCTGGCCGTGGATGAACGCTCCAGGTTGGGCCTGTTTTTGGCATTTCAATATCCGGTGTCCATCCCGGGCGTGACCGTTGCCAACTTCTTGCGCACGGCGGTGAACGCCAGGCGCAAAGCCCTCAATCCTGAAGACAAAGGCATTGCCATCCCTGAATTCCGCAAACTGCTGATGGAAAAGATGTCCATCCTCAAAATGGACTCCTCTTTTGCCGGTCGTTATCTGAATGAAGGTTTTTCGGGTGGTGAAAAGAAACGCGCTGAAGTGCTTCAGATGGCCATCCTGCAGCCAGAGATCGCCATCCTTGATGAGACTGATTCAGGCCTGGATATCGATGCGCTTCGCATCGTATCTGAGGGCGTTAACCTCTTGCGCAGTCAGAACATCGGCGTGCTGCTGATCACACATTATCAACGTATGTTGAATTACATCAAACCGGATGTCGTGCACATTATGATGGGCGGTGCGATCGTTGAATCCGGCGGGGCTGATCTTGCATTGCACCTTGAAGAGCAGGGTTACGATTGGGTTCGTGAAAAATATGAGAACGGCACTCCTTCGGTTAATTAATTAGCCTAAGGGTTTGGAGACTATTATGGGTAGCGAACAGAAACCCGATTTCCTTGAAAAAATGGATGACTATCAATACGGGTTCAGTGATCCTGATACTTCCGTATACAAATCCGAACGCGGATTAAATGAACAGGTTGTCCGCAATATTTCTGCCATGAAAAAAGAACCTGAATGGATGCTTCAATTCAGGCTTAAAGCGCTGGCACATTTCCAGGCGCGCCCCATGCCAACCTGGGGACCTGATATTTCCGGTCTTGACCTGGATAATATCTTTTATTATGTGCGGCCTTCAGAAGCGTCCAAAGGCAACTGGGATGAAGTGCCCGATACGATCAAGAAGACTTTTGACCGCCTGGGAATCCCCGATGCAGAACGCAAGTTCCTGGCAGGTGTGGGTGCGCAGTATGAATCCGAAATGGTCTATCACAGCATCCAGGAACAATTATCGAAGATCGGCGTCATATTCTTAAGCATTGAAGAGGGACTCAGACAGCACCCTGATCTTTTCAAACAATACTTCGGCACTGTGATTCCGATTGAAGATAACAAATTCGCGGCTTTGAACTCCGCAGTCTGGTCTGGCGGCTCTTTCGTGTATGTTCCGAAGGGTGTCAAAGTGGAACTGCCCTTGCAGGCTTACTTCCGCCTCAATATCGCCAACATCGGACAGTTTGAACGTTCGCTGATCATCGCCGATGAAGGTGCCCAGGTGCATTATGTGGAGGGCTGTACGGCTCCCTCCTACACCACGGATTCCTTCCACAGCGGTGTGATCGAGATCATTGTCAAAAAAGGTGCACGCGTGCGTTATACCACCATCCAGAACTGGTCAACCAACGTTTACAACCTGGTGACCCAGCGCTCCAAGGTGGAAGAGGACGGCACAATGGAATGGGTGGACTGCAACCTGGGTTCAAAACTGACCATGAAATATCCTTCCTGCTACCTGGTGGGCAAAAGAGCTCACGGGGAGATCCTTTCTGTGGCATTTGCCAGTACCGGCCAGCATCAGGATGCTGGCGGCAAGGTCGTGCACATGGCTCCTGACACCAGCTCACGCATTATCTCAAAATCCATCAGCAAGAACGGCGGACGTTCTTCATACCGCGGTTTGCTGAAAGTCTACAAGGGCGCGACCAATTCGAAATCCAACGTGGCTTGCGATGCGCTGATCCTCGATCCTCAATCCCGTTCGGATACCTATCCGACCATCGAGATCGATGAAGATAACGTGACCATCGGCCACGAAGCCACCGTTTCGAAGGTGGGTGAGGAACAGTTGTTTTACCTGATGAGCCGCGGATTGACCCAGGATGAGGCTACAACCATGGTGGTTTCAGGTTTCATCGAACCTTTGGTCAAGGAACTGCCGATGGAATACGCGGTCGAAATGAACCGCCTTATCCAGTTGCAAATGGAAGGCTCTGTGGGTTAGACCGCAGTTCAGGGATACATACATCATGACAGACAATTCTGTAGTAATTACCAGAAGTAAAAGTACGCAGGTCGAAGACCAATTTGCACTTACCCCAGTGTTTTCTGATGGTCTTGGTCAATTAAACCAATATCAACAGCAGGCATGGGAAGTTTTCAAAACACTTCCATATCCGTCTGACACTCAAGAAGCGTGGAGGCGCACGAGCATCCGAGCATTAAAGCTGGGAAAGCTCCAACTTGCAGGATCGAATACAAATTCGCAAATTCCGGCCGAACTGACCAAACCCCTGACGGATGATCTGCACGGTGGAGAGATTCTCTTCAACGGATCACAGGTGACCATCGAACTCGATGAGAAACTTGCCAGGCAGGGTGTGGTTTTTACAGATCTGCGGCATGCTCAAACCGAGCATCCTGAGATCCTCTCAAAAGTGCTTCAGGCTTCCAAAACCTATTCCGAGGATAAGTTCGCAGCCCTGGCTGCTGCTTTTGGCAGCAACGGCGTGCTGCTGTACATCCCCAAAAATGTAACTGTCGAGAAACCTTTGCACAGCCTGTTCTGGACCGCCGGTGAAGGCAGCCTGCACGCTTTTCAGGTCTTCGTTTTTCTCGAAGAAAATTCCTCTGCCACTTACGTCCATGAAAGCGCCTCTGCTGAGAGTAAACAGGGTCAAAACCTGCATGCAGCCTTGATGGATGTGAAGGTCGGTCCGAACTCGAAATTGAATTTCGTTGAACTTCAATCCTTAAGTTCACGGGATTGGAATTTCACTCACGAGAAGGTCAGCGTGGACAGTGACGCCGAGGTTGATTGGATCTTTGGTGCTCTGGGCAGCCATCTCACCAAGAATTTCTCAGACCTGAACCTGGTGGGCAGGGGAAGCACCGGCAAGATGTCTGGTTTCTTCTTCACCAACGGCGACCAACATCTTGATCACGATACCCAACAAAATCACCTGGCGCCGAATACCACCAGCGACCTGCTTTTCAAGGGCGCACTTCTGGGTGAAAGTCGTTCGGTCTGGCAGGGCATGATCTATGTGGCTGAAAATGCCTCCAAAACGGATGGTTACCAGGCGAACCGCAACCTGGTATTAAGTGATAAAGCCAGGGCGGATTCCATACCGGGTCTTGAGATTTTGACTGATGATGTACGCTGCACACACGGCGCCACCGTCGGCAAACTGGATACAGACCAGGTCTTTTATCTTGAAAGCCGCGGCATTCCCCGCAAAGAAGCCGAGAAATTGATCGTTGAAGGATTCTTTGACCCGATCATGCAGCGTATCCCGTTTGAAGGCGTCAGAAAACGTTTTCAAAATGCAATTGAGCAAAAAATGAGAGAATATTAATTAATCGGTGATAATTTGTGTATTATAGATGAACCGGTTAAATTACAAACGATGAATGTGGAGACAACAATATGGCACCTATTCCTTTCATGAACCCCCCAGACCATGAATTTGTTTATGAAGTTGGAGATACGGTCGAGGTCTTTTGCGACCACGATAAAAGTTCCGAGCGTGTTCGCGGCTGGCTGAAGGGGATCGTGGTTCAAGTGGATCCCAAGATGGTGGCTGTTCAATTCCGCTCCAATGTTTATCTAACCGATGGCTGGATGGTTCCTGACCATATTTTATGGTTCCCGCAAATGTCCACAAATATTAGAGTACCGGTCAAGAAAGCCGGTAAACCCGACCTTACCAAGGTTGACTAAAAGAACTGAAAAATGACAGCTTATAATGTTGAAAAAATACGGAAAGATTTTCCGATCCTGGGGATTGAAGTAAGCCCCGGGGTGCCTTTGGTCTATTTGGATTCAACCGCAACAGCACAAAAACCTGCTGTTGTGATCGACGCCATGGATGAGTATTATCGCACCTCCAACGGCAATATCCACCGCGGCGTGCATTACCTGGCAGAACGCGCCACTTCAATGTATGAAGCATCGCGTGCCAAGGTGGCTGCGTTTATTGGTGCGGATAAACCCAAGGAAGTAATATTTACTCGCAATGCGACAGAATCCATCAATTTAGTTGCCCAAACCTGGGGTAGAGCTTTTCTCAACAAGGGTGACCTGGTCGTTCTTACCGAGATGGAGCATCATTCCAACCTGGTACCCTGGCAGATGCTTGCCAAAGAAAAAGACTTGCGGCTTGAGTTCATCACGGTCACAGAAGACGGCGAACTGGATCAGGCTGTTTATGACCAATGGCTGGATCAAGGCCCCAAACTGGTGGCTTTTGCGCACATGTCCAACGTGTTGGGCACGATCAACCCTGCCAAGGCGATGATCGCCAAAGCCAGACGCGCAGGCGCAATCACCCTTGTGGATGGTGCCCAATCTGTTCCGCATTTCCCGGTATCCGTCAAAGACCTGGATGTCGATTTCATGGCTTTTTCGGCGCACAAGATGGTCGGCCCCACCGGCGTTGGCGCGCTGTATGGCAAAGAGGAATTGCTCGACAAAATGCCCCCATACATGGGCGGCGGGGATATGATCCGCAAGGTTTATCTGCGTTCATTCACCCCCAACGAACTGCCCTGGAAGTTTGAAGCCGGTACCTTCTGCATTGCTGAAGCGATCGGTTTTGGTGCCGCCGTGGACTATTTGAACTCGATTGGCATGGATGCCATCGCCAATTACGAGCATCAACTGGTACAGTCCGCTTTGATCAAGATGAAGACCATCCCGGGTCTCGAGATCATGGGTGAAAAAGCTGCCCATCGCGGCGGTGTGGTCTCATTCACATTGCCAGGCATCCATCCGCATGATGTGGCGCAAATTCTCGATCAAAACGGCATCGCCATTCGCGCCGGGCACCACTGTGCCATGCCTTTGCATGACAAGTTTGGCATCTCTGCATCCTCGCGGGCCAGTTTCTACCTGTATAATACTGAAGAAGAGATCAACCATCTGGTTGTTTCTTTGCAAAAAGTCGTAAAAATGTTTTCCTAAAAAGGTGTTTTATCGTGGATGACCTTTATCGTGAAGTAATCATCGAACACTACAAAAACCCGGGCTACCGGGGAAGTCTCGACCCCAACGACATCTCCTTTGAGGACGAGAATCCGCTGTGCGGAGACCATATTAAGATCGATTTGCGTGTAGGCGGAGACGGCAAGGTCAGTGAAGCCGCGTTTGACGGACACGGTTGCGCCATTTCACAGGCATCGGCTGATCTTTTGCTTGAATCCATCATTGGTAAAGATGTGAATGAGATCAAACACTTGACCAAAACAGATGTCATGGACCTTTTGGGTATTGAGCTCGGACCGGTGCGCTTGAAATGCGCGCTGCTTCCGCTTAAAATACTTAAAGCAGGTGTTTACGGCCTGGGTGAAGCCACAGATGATCTTCTGGAGGAAGGGCAGGCATGAGCGAAGAAATGATCTACGATACAAAGTATTTCAAGATCGCCAAAGCGGCCGATTTGCCGAATGGCGAGCGTCTTTTCTTTGAGCTTGATGGAAAACCCATCGTCCTTTTCTCTTTGAACGGCGAATACCTGGCCATTGAAGATGTATGCACCCATGACAGCGGCCCGGTCGGAGAAGGCGAACTGGATGGCGAGCAGATCATCTGTCCGCGCCACGGCGCCCGTTTCGACATCCGCACTGGAAAAGTGCTTTCTTTTCCCGCGGTGACCGATATCAAGGTCTACAAGGTCCGCGTCAAAGATGAATATATTGAAGTGGGCATGGATCACTAAATGACTTTTGAAACCCCGATTTCGGTTTTCAGAAATTGGAAATAATAACTGAGTAAACGGCAACCTTGACAAGGTTTCAAGCCTTGTAAAGGTTGGTTTTTAATAGGTTGGTTTTATATATTCGGAATTCTTAAATAAAACCTACATCCTTTGATTCATTATCTCCATCAATTTAATGATCGTATTCCAACTGCGGATGGTCATGGATTTGTATTCCGGTGTACTTATGGCTTTATTTAATCTGCTTTTGGTGCGCAGGGCGCTCAAGCGTTGTGAATATATCACGCCTTCACCAGCCCAGACTTTATCCACACCTTCGCGGGGATCGAATACCCTCATAGCCTGAGAAACCTCCATGTCCAAGAGGAAAATCGCATCACTGTGATATTTGTCCGGTTCATCGCCAAAACCAGCCGGTTTATGCTGGATCACTGATTGAAATTGCCTTTTGGATAAAACTAAGACTTTGATCAATTCATCTTCCAGTTTGAACTTTTCAAGCAGCATTATTTCAATTTTTGATTTGATCTCTTCAGGAGCGTTGTCCGAATCCAAAATCACATTGCCGCTGGCGATATATGTCTCAACGGAATCAAAACCCAATTCTTCCAAACTATTTGCCAAATCGGACATAGTTACCTTGTTTTTTCCACCAACATTGATGCCGCGCAATAAAATAACATATGGTGTTTTCATCGGCATTCCTCCTGCGAAACCGGTTTTTACAAAAACCTCCGCGGTGTCAAAAACCGCGGAGGTTTACATCATTCTTCTTCTTTTAGGCAACACACCCAAACGCGCCGATAATCCTCAGAATATCAAACCCTTCGGCGAATTTGCGTTCTGCAATAGCACCATGCCGAACGAGGGTAGCTCGGGTCACCTCAGGATCAAAATAATATTTATCCTTGTAGGTATGATATTCCTTCATGGCGGCGATCTTTTTTTCCACATCCTCTTCGGTGACCTCCACCAAAAAGCTGGGGAAGAAGCCGTAGCTGCTGCGGATGACGTCGAACCCCATCACAGTGGTGCCTCTAAAGGCACGCAGCGCCTCGCCAGTGACCGTGGCGTGGTCTTGATGGATGTCGGCCTTGGTATGCACAAAAACGATCTCGGGGCGGAATTCCTTGTTCAGGTTGATCATGTATTCCAGGATTTCCTGGCGCTGATCGGGGAAACAGCGGGTCTCAAATTGCCCCACGATCACGTTATCCTTCGGTACACCCAGCACAGCCATGCTGTTGTAATGTTCCTTGACCACGTTTTTCAACAGCGGATTTTTCTGGTTGTCTGAAAGCGTGACGCACCTTACTTCGGTCTGGCTGGCGATGTGGGCGATCAACGCCCCGCAGCCGATGTTGGCGACGATCTTCATCGGATGCCACAGGACAAAGGGATAGAGCGATCGGATGCCCAGCAGGGGATTCAAATAAAGGTCGATTACGGCC
>DAIEPS010000025.1 GCA_027348305.1 Anaerolineaceae bacterium
TGCGAATGATGCCGCATGGGGACTAGTGCCGTGATCATTTTATTCATGTTTGCTCCGAAAACTCAGATCCATTTTATCTCTACCCGCCGGTGATCACTGACATCAAGGATATCTGTTCGCCGTCAGCCGGTGTTTTATCAAGAAGCATGGCAGGAAATTCAAGGTTGCCGTTAATCACAAACATATTTGAGCTCAAGAAAGTTACACCATCAGGGTCAATGATCAACCCTACCATGGCCGGGTATTTTGCCGCCAACAACTTAACCACATCACGATAAGTGGAATTCACTGGCAGATCAAAATCAACCCTGCTTGATTCCGTGATCGATCTTGTGATGCCGGTAAACTCAATTGAAATCCTCACGATGCGGTCCTTCCAACAATACAGACCTAATTATACTGAATAGGTTGCACTTTTCGCGCCACGGATTTCTGCTGCAAAGGATTGCCGGGATAATAGAAAGTCTTTTTCAACTGCCAGGTGAGCGGACCGGAATGTTTATATCCCTGGTATGTGCCGTTGAATTGCAGCCAGCGAAAACGAATGATCTTATAAAAAGTGGAGAAAAACTTCTTTGCCTTGATCGCCTCACGGCTGTCACTGATTACATTTTGGGTGAATAATTTGATCAAATCTCGGCGAGTGAATTTCTCATCAGGGTAAATTTGCTTAAATGCCATGCCTTCGCGGCGGTAACGATTAAAAATGCCGTCAGTTGATTCGTTATGCACATGGATAACTTCAGCTTCAGTCACATAATGGATCGCTGAACCGTTCTGCTGAGCCCACTTTGCCCAGGCGAGATCTTCGAGACCCGGTAGCGTTTCATCATAGGGGTGTTCCAGCCAGAGCGCGCGGCGGATGGCAGCATTGGCATTGTTGCAGAATGGGATGGACTGCTGCGCCACTGAATGTTCGGGGTACCAAGTGTGAAAGATCTGCTGTTCACAGAAATGGGAGGATTCAGCACCGCGCTGTCTGCCATAGGTTAATGCCACATTTTTTTCTTTGAATGGAGCCAGTAAAGTTTCGAGCCAATCAGGGTAAACCGGAAAGACATGCGCGCTGGCCATCACCACCAGATCGGCGCGTGCATGTTCGAACCCTAAATTGAGTGAACGTCCAAAGGTGAATTCCTGGGAAGGGATGTTGACCACTTCCACGTCAAATCCACTGGTTTCTTCAATAGTACGGTCTGTTGACCCTGAATCCACCAAAATAATCTGGACGTTTTTAACCGTTTGTTCAGCAATGCCGGTCAGCAAGCGCCGGATGTGTTTTTCTTCGTTATAGGCACGAATGATAATCGAACAAACTGGTTTTGGGGTCATACGGCACGCATAAAATCCTTTCCGTGAAGGATACCATCCGTAAGGATTTGGATGGTTTCTGAATTCTCAGGTAAGAGTACTTGCATCTGAAAGTCTTTGAGAATAACATATCCCTTCCAAACGCCGTCATCCTTTAAGTATTCACCAAATGGAAGCGAGGTTTGAAATAATTGTGCGTATAAGAAACGGCGTCCGTTTTGCATGAATTCTTCAGGTACTTCAATCTCATCCGCTTTGAGGAATCTCTCAAGAATTTCTGCATATTCTGTTTTGGAAGCCGGGAAAAACGTGGTTGGGATCTGGGTATAACGCGCCTTACCCGCGGTCAGAACTGGACGCCCCAACAAGGTGGCCTCAAGCCCGATGGTGGAATTGTAGTTCATGACAAAATGCGAACGGCGGATCAGTTCATAGGAACTGACGAATTGATTGGAATCTATGAAAATGACATTCGGCAGGGTTAACAGGCCGCGGTTCTTGACCCAGTCTGCAACACTCTCACGACTGGCCTTGCCTTTGCGTCCTTCATCCGGATGAGCGCGCAGGATGAACAGTACCTCGGGATGATCCAGCATGTTCTGATAGATACTCTCAAGCCACTGGAACATATCTTTGAAAAGGGTGTTGGCATGCACCTGACTGGTATCAAAAATGACATTGGTAAAAATGGGAACTATTTTTTTATAAAGTGCAATTCGACCGGCAAGTTCAGGGTCCAACTGCTGCATCTCAGGCCAAAACTTGATGCCCGCCATGGTGAAGTTACCGCTGAAACGGCTGCTCAAGTAATCATCCAAACGCGAATTCATCGCATCAGTAAGTTGAAACTCATCCGGGATGTGCATGGGGTAAGCAGTGGCTTCACCGGTGGTAAAAAAGGCAGAGAAGGGTTGAATGCCCACTTCATGCGTGATGATACGGATTCCGCGTTCCAGGCAAACCTGTCTGACCGCCGCCTCAGGGAAGAACATGCCGTTAAACACCACCACAGCCTGCGGATGGGTCTCTTCGACCAGGCGTGAGAACTGTTGATAAACGTTCCAGGCAGATTGGATGAAGGAAACCATGAAAGCACGTGTTTGCCAATCTTCCTTCAAGGTATACCGCCGTAGAACCCAGCGCAGAGAATTTACTGCCCAAAAGCCCAGCGGAAGATCATGCCAGGTAAACTCGGAACATTTGGCAACGTTGAGGGTTTCAAGCGCAAAATCAAGTGTTTCGTCTGTTTCATATTCAAAATTCCAGGTTCTGTCGCCCGAAAAAAGTGCTTCACTCTGCTTAATACATTGAGCACAGGGCGGTGCCTGGGTAAAATCATCGCGGTTGCTGCCCAATGTGCAGCGCTGTATGCCCGAGTGGCAGACAAATTGGATCACCGGAATCCCCTGGGCACGCAGCGCGAGACTGGTAAGTCTGGAATAGGCCGCGTTCTGGCTCACCCCACCCAGCCGGGTAGAAGCATTAAAGAAAATTACCGGCTGCTGTGTTTGATCAACGTCGAGAGAAACGACCTGGTGCGACAAATTCTTCCAGCGCTGGCTGCCTAAATGATGCACCCAACGCTGACGAATGGCATTTGTAAGTCGTGTTGCAGTTTTAAACTCCAAGCCTTAAACCCTGCGCAATTTTTTCTGAGAGGGTAATTCACTGTCGTAAACCCGCTTGACGCCGTCACCCACTGACATTTCAGTAACACGGATGTATTTGACCAACTTCTCAAAACCAGCAGGCTCAACCGATGCTGCCTGGTCAGATCCCCAGAGGGCACGATCCAGGGTGATATGACGTTCAACCATACAGGCACCCAGGCCAACCGCTACAGCGGAGGTAACCAGGCCAACTTCATGGCCGGAATAACCAATGGGGCAGGTGAAGGTTTTGCGCAGTGTTTCGATCATGCGCAAATTCAGTTCGTGTGGATCACATGGGTAGGTACTGGTGGCGTGTGTGAGCGCCAGGTTATCCTGACCGATCAGGTTGACCGATTCGGTGATCTGCTCCATGGTGGACATGCCGGTAGAGAGGATCAAGGGTCTGCCGGTGGCGCGAAGTTGTTTGAGCAGCTTATGATCGGTTAACGAAGCGGATGGGATCTTATAACAAATGGGATTGAATTTTTCCATGAAATTGACTGCTTCTTCATCCCAAACAGAGACGAACCAGTCAATGCCGATCTCTTTGCAATAGCGTTCGATCTCTTTGTATTCCTTTTCACCAAATTCTGTTTTGTAGCGATATTCCAGATAAGTGATGTAACCCCAGGGTGTTTCGCGCATTTGACCGCGCTGTTCGGGAGGAACACACAGTTCAGGGGTACGTTTCTGAAATTTCACTGCATCCACGCCGGCATGTTTGGCCGCGTCGATCAACTTCTTGGCGCTATCTAGGTCCCCATTATGGTTGATACCGGCTTCGGCAATGATATATGCCGGATGTCCGTCACCCACCATTTTGTTGCCTATGCGAATTTCTCGAGTCATGATGTTCTCCTGATTAGAGATGATTTTGATTGCCTAAAACTGCCAACGATCCAATTGCAGTCAGTTGTTCGTGTTTCCATATAGTAGATCACTTCTGCCGAACATTCCATTGATGCAAGTCATGCATTTATCGTGTTTGCATTTGAGTGTTCACATCAACAGGAACCCCTATTGTAACCGAGACAATAGAATATCACAAAGCTCCCTGACCGCGCCACGACCGCCAGTGAGCGTTAACACCAGATCAGCCTGTCGGATAATGTCAGGGTGCGCATCTGCAGGCGCAACCGAGTAACCCACGATCGGGAAGCAAGGCAGATCATTGGTATCGTTGCCCATATAGATTACTTCGGAAGGCTTAAAACCTTTTTCACTGATCACTTTTTTGAGCGCGGCTGCTTTGTCATCCACGGCCTGCATGACAGGCACCTGCATTTTACGGCAGCGCGCTTCAACAACCAGGTTGCGCTCTTTAGAGATCACGAGGCATTCGATGCCGGTTTTTTCTTTGAGGATGGTGAGACCCAGGCTGTCGCTGCGGTTGGCGGCGATGCTTTCTTCACCCTTATCATTGACCCAAACACGGTTATCGGTCAAGACGCCGTCAAAATCCATCACCAACATGGATACCTTTGAGGGCAGTGAACGCCTCTGGTTGGCGGGGTCGACCATTTTCAGGCCGCCTTCTTTCACCAGGATCTCTCCCTGGTGCCAGTCGCGCAGGTTATCCAGGTCAACCGTAAAGCTCGGATCCATGACCAAGGGCATAATGACCTTACCGCTCATGGAATTCTGCTCAACGATCGCTCGCGGACGAATGGCGTCAATGTGCCCGATCTGCCAGAAGGCTTTGGGCAATTTTTGACGCGGTGCATTGTAGGCTTCGGGGATACCCTCGACACCAATGAGCGGACTCATGGTGCCACTGGCAGAATCGATCAGCCACATTTTATAAGGGCATTGATCCGCTTCAACCACGCCACGCACAGAATCAGTATTAGGGTGCGAAAGCAGCAGGTTGACGGCATCATCCACACAAGTGAGCGGACGCACCGGAGAGGTGGGTCGCAATTGCACCACCACATCAGGCACATAGCCTTCGTGTTCCTTGAGCCATGAAAGCACATGCTGAAAAACAGGCAGATCAGTGGTGTTATCCTGGGCGAACTCGGCAGGCCGCAGAAAAGGTGTTTCAGCACCGTATTGACGGGCGACCGCCGCGATCTCCTCATCATCCGTGGAGACTATGGTGCGTGTCACCAGTTTGGATTGGGTGGCAGCCGCGATGCTGTAAGCGATCAACGGATAGCCGGCAAAATCCCTGATGTTTTTACGCGGAATGCCCTTTGAGCCGCCGCGTGCGGGGATGACCGCCAAAACCTCGAGTTTCTTTACCATGCTGTCCATCCGCCATCCACGACGAGATTGGAACCGGTCATGTAGGAAGACGCATCGGAAGCGAGGAAGAGCATGGCGCCGCTCATCTCATCGCGGTGGGCCATCCTGCCCAGGATCGCATGGGATGAATAATTCTTCACAAATTGTTCATCGTTGTTATTTTCCACGCCGCCCGGGGTCAGGGCATTGACGCGGATCTTGGTGTTGGCGTAATAGGCAGCCAGATATCGGGTAAAGCCCAAGATGCCCGCCTTGGTCACCGAGTAGAAAACGGGTTTGTAGGTTAGCTGTTTGCCAACCCCTTCATAAATTCGTTGATCAGGTCCCACCAGGCCATAAGTGGAACACAGGTTGATGATCGATCCGCTGCCCTGTTTGACCATTTGTTTGACGGCAGCCTGAGAGACCAGGAAGGGACCGGTCAAGTTGACCGACAGGCCATCCTGCCAGAAATTGAGCGGGTAGTCTTCAAAGGCATTATTCATCACCTGGGGATGTTCAGGGTCCACCTTGGGATCCAACGCCGCGCTATTAACCACCACATCCAGACGGCCGGTCTCGCTGACGATCTGATCGACCACTTGTTGAATGGACTCAGGATCAATGACGTTGATCACCACGGGGCGGATCGAGGCGCTGACTTCTTTCAACAAAGGCAACGCTTTTTCAATGATCTCCATTTTAAAATCTGCCAGGTAGACGATCGCACCCGCTTCAGCCAGAGTGCGGCAAAATTCCTTGCCCAATAAACCTGCCCCACCGGTTACCAAGGCTGTCTTGCCAGCCATTGAAAATTTATCGTAAATGGTCATGCGATTCCTCCAAACTTCAGTTTAGTTGCATCTTTTTGCCCAAACTGGCGGACTGGTGAATGGCTTCGGTGAGTTGAATCGCCGCGATACCATCCGCGAGGCTGCAGATCGGGGATACTTTCTTATTAACAATATCCAGAAAATGCCGAGCTTCATCCATAAAGAGGAAGTTACGCTCAAAACCAGCGGGCAGGGTAGACTCTTGCCAAACACCAGTTTCTGCTTCAAACAATTTCGCAATTCCTGTGGCATTATCCCAGGTGATGGTGCCTTGGGTGCCATTGATCTGCAGCGTATGCTGCCCGGGCCGCTGCACGTAATCCACATGAGTGGAAGAGATCACACCATTCTGGAATTTCAGCTCAATTTCTGCTGTGTCTTCAACCTCAAGGCCCAGGGCAAAATTGGAGGTCTCAGCCCACAACGAGCCCACCTCGCCGAAAAGCCAGCGCTGGTAATCGAGGGGATGGCAGAGGGTGTTGACCACCCCCCCACCGAGATCCGCGCGGGCAGCATAACTCTGGCGGTAATCCTCCCAGGGATGCCAACCCGGCATGTATTCACCCCAATGGGCACGGCTCGAAACGGGGCGCCCGATCCTGCCTTCGTCCAACCAGACTTTTGCCTGGCGCAGCCCGGGATGGAAGCGGAATTGGTAGCCAACCAACAACTGGCCGCCCTGTTTCAATGCAGACTGAAGATCATCAATGCGATCCATGCTATGTGAGACAGGTTTTTCCATCAATATGGAGCAGCCCGCCCTGGCAGCCGGGATGGCCACCTCAAGATGCAGTGCGGAGGGATTGGCGATGACTACGGCCTGCGGCTTGTGCCCCAGCGCGGCCTCAATCGTGGTTTCAACGGGCAGCCCTTTAATATCATCATCAGGCAAAGTGGAATAATGCGAACGCAGCAGCACAAAATCCGTTTCGCCCAGGGCGCGCAGATTGTTGAGATGTCTTCGTCCGATCGAGCCAAAGCCTGCTATGAGTGTTTTCATTTAATTATTGAACTCTTTATCCTTCAAAGAAATGTCTCTTTTACTCTTGCCTCACTCCTACCCCTCTCCATCCAATGGATGGAGAGGGGTTTACGGCAAGGTAGAAGTTACAAAATTACTCTTTTCACTGCAGGTTATTTAGAAACAGTCATTGCTTATTATAAATCAGGACTTTATCTTGTTTTCACTCTTTAGAGCAGTGATGCCAGGTATTCTCCGGTGCGGCAGCCGGCGCTGCCATCCACGAAGGTGACCTCGTCTTTAATGAATTTGATACGTTCGTCCGAATCCAGAGAAGCATCCGCAAGGTAGGCGTTCAAATGATCCTTAAGCTGTTGGGCATTAAAGGCCACCCGGCCAGCCCCGGCCTGTCTGAAACGCTGGTGGGTCGGCCAATCTCCAATTTTGGAAAGGTTAAGTGAAAATTTGTGAGGTTTGTTCCAGCCACCGGGCGTGTCGATGCAAACACTGACGATCGGCCTGTTGTGGATGGCGGTTTCTACGCACATAGTGGAATAGACCGTGGTAAACACATCCGAATAGGCCATCATGGAGGTCTTTTCGGGCATGTCTTCGCCCGAGTAATAGCCCAGGTCGCCGCCCAGGGCAACAGGTTCGACCACATGCACATTGGGCAGCCTGCGTGCCAACTCGCGGACGCGTTCACGCTCACCGGCAAAAAGCGGTTCATCCATGAAGTGGTTCGGGTGCAGGCGGATGAGCAACTGGCTGGGTTCCGAAAGTTCATCCCCCGCGACCAGGTTGGCCAGCGCCTCAATGTTGAGATAATTAGGAGAAAAAGTGATGAAGCTGGAGGCATAAGTGATCAGCTTACGGTTGGGATCAAGATCATGCAGCTTGTAGTATTCGTCGCGCGGGATCAGCCATTCCTTGCGGAAGTAGCCATCGTAAGAGGGAATACCACCGATGTTGACTTTGGCTGGATCCCAGTCGGAACCGTCGACCAATTCAGTTTTCTGAATTTCAGACCAGCAGGTCATAAAATCCAACGGAGCAGCCGGCACACCGTAGCTGCTGGGGTTATCCCAGCCAACGATCACGGCGCCGGTCTTGATGCCGCGCTTGACGGATTCACGCAGCAGGTAGCGGTCATTGCGCCAGCCGTAAGTGGCGGAAACCACCAGGTCAGGCTGATATTTTTCAAAGAGATCATCATAAATGCCGGGGGTGAAGCGCATCTGCCATCTGACCAGGCACTGGCGCGACGCCTTCGAATGGCGCAGCAGGCTGATGACCATGCGCGCCAGGGCCACCACGATCCGCTGCGACCCCTGCGCTTCAGCTTCGACCTGCTTAATGTGGCTGTCCATGGCTTCGGTGTTGATGCGGTTCGAAGTGCCCACCCGCCGCACAAAATTGGACCAATATTGCAAACCCGGTTGAACTTCAGCGGCATATTTCGCACATGCTTTGAAACGCAGCCCTTCCACGATCATGCCGGGCATGCCAAAACGGCAGCGGAGCTGATCCACCAGGCCGTCATCGGTGAGCACGACCACGCGCACTCCCTTTTCGACCAGGGTTTTCACGACGTCGCTCTGCAAGAAATAGATAATAGCCAGACCGTGATCGGCGCTGATAAAAACAGTTTTTTGAGCTTCAGTCATCAGGCTTTCTTTCGCAGCACCACGAGATAACCGACGGGTGCGGGGTTGGGTTGAGATTGGGTTGCGTCAATGAATCCCTTGCGGGTGACTTTGCCGAACCAGTTAAACAGGCGTTGGATGATAAAAACCAACGACCGGGCTACGAATTGTTGAGATTTGGGTTGTGTCTTGATCGAGTACTGCCAGGCATTGCCCAGGCTCTCATTGAGCAAATACTGGGTGTCGTAATAACCCTGCAGACTCTCGACCTGCAAACCTGCATCCGCGGCCATCTTCTCGATGAAATAGGGGGTATAGCGGGCAAAATCAAAAGGCGCCTGGTGAACTTTGAGTAAAAACGGAACCGTTATGACAACACTTCCGCCAGGAGCGACAATGCGTGCAATGGATTTCAACAGGCTGCGGCATTCATAAACGTGCTCGAGTACGTTCATCAAGACAACCACGTCAAACGCACTGTCCTTGAAGGGATTCACCTCACCCAGGTCCGCCACGAGGTCCACTTCAGGGTAAGGGACGATATCCAGTGAATAATACTGGCGGCCTTCAAAGATGTCTGCGAAATCGCCGTGACCGGCGCCTACATCGAGAATTTTCGCGTTAGAGGGCAACGCTTTAACAAAGCCATTGAGAAACTTCCAGTTGGACTTGCGCCAGGCAGTTCCTTTGTTGGGTCCGCGTTCGACTTTTTCCCAGGGCTCAATGGTGGCCGGCACGTCAGTGAAAAGCGGAATGCCCTGCACCATCCTGGCAGTGTAATCGCATTTGGAGCATGCCAAAGACTCGCTACTTTTCTCCAGTAATACAGCCCCGCATTGCGGACAGTTCATCAGGTCGAGGATTTCTTTTTTCAAGTGTCTTATCCTTTTAGCGGTAATACAAGCCAAAGATCCAGTCGTATAGGCGCATCAGCGGCCACTTGATCAACTTAAAGTTACGCAGCCGTTTGGTGAATGAAACCTTTTTGGCTGCCGGTGCCGCCGGTTTGTATTCTGTCAGTACATCGTTGCTCATGTTTTGCATATACGGCGTGGCTGTCATCAGGCGCAAGTATCCGGCTTCGTTCATGCGGATATCGAGCTGTCTCACTTGCCCCATGGGTTTATCCATGTCGAAGGGCAGGAATTCTTTCATCACCTTCTTGTAGACCAAGAACTGGTAATGGATGGCGCCGATGTGTGCCTGTAGCCCATTGTAAGTCACGCGCAGATCTTGATGCGTCTCATAGAGTTTGCGGGTCTCATCCTCTTCATGGCCAAGGCTCATGGTAAAAGAGCGGAAGGTTTCCCAGTCCAGAAAACGGCCGCGCTCAAACGCAACACCCGGGGTTTGCTGCGCCCATTCGATCGTTTTGGTGGCGAATTCCTCTTTTTGAGCGATGGGGCGCGAGGTGACCATGCCGACATTGGGATAGGTCTCGAGCACCTTCATCGAATTGGAAAGCCAACCCGGATAGAAGTAACAGTCATTGTCAGAATAGGCGATGATCTCGCCGGGAGCACCATCAAGCATCAAATTCCATGCGCCGCCCTTGCCCAGGTTCTTTTCAGACAGCATCAGGTATTGGATCCTGCCTTCTCGCTGCATCTGCACAAGATAGTCGGTGACTTCTTTACAGGAGCCATTATCGAAAACCAACAGGTCGTAGGGCATATCGGTATTCGCCCAGATGCTGCCGAGGCAGGATTGAAGTACTTTTAGCAGGTTGGCGTAGTATCCGCTCAACATGGGGATGTAATTCAAAATGGCCACCGTGATACGCTGCGGTTTGGCGACTGTAGTAATCTTCTTGACCGGATTTTGTCCCTGGCGCATCGACTTACTCCTCTTTCAGATTCTTTCTTGCCAACCTGGCACGGATGGCTGCCCACGCTTTACGCGGGTGAAATAACAGGTGCATGATTTCAGCCAAAAAGGCGGACTTTAATTTGAGTATGGGAAAGATTTCAATTTCCCGCAGTAAATGTTTCATGCTCCATTTAACCGGCGCGATCTTCCCATCTCTGAATGCATAATTGGCATCAGGCAAAGTGAAGATGGTGCGTCTGCCACCTGCCAGACGGATGTTCTCGTCCGTTTCGGGAAGATGGTAGTGCGCCTGTCCGCCGGGCAGGTGGCTGTAATCGTGATTTTGGTGGACGATCTGGATCTCAGCGCTGGCATCGATGGTTTTCCAGCCCTGAAGACGGGACTGATAGATCATCCAGTTGTCCCAACCGGCGCGGCCGATGGCAAAATCGGGGATGGTTTGAAAACATGCACGCGGATAGATAAAGTAGTCACTGCCCATGGGCTTATGCAGGCTGCCTTTTTCTGTGCATTCCTGTTTTAACCTTGCCTGCCAATCTGCAGAAAAATCCAATTCGCGGGTGACTTCCAGATCCCAGCGCTGGCCAACCATTAGGAACTGACTTGTTTGTGCAAGCGTTTTTTGTGCAGAGAGCAGAAAACCCGGGAAGAGCAGAATATCTGCATTGACATAAGCCAACAGTGGAGAGTCATTTTGGGCGCGGGCCGCGGCAAAAAGTGAACTGATCAACGGCGTGCCGCTGGAATTGCGCTGGATGTCTTTGATCTGGCGTACACCGAGCTTGCTGGCTTCTTCGGCCATGCCTTCTTCATCGCCCAACAGAAGCACTTCCACCTCGCTGCCCAACTGCAGCCATGAACGGATGGCGTTGCGCTGGATCAGCGCAATGTGCGGGTTGGTGAAGGGTTTGGGCGCCGTGAAAAGGGTCAGTTGCGTCATGGCTGGGCTTTCTTGCTGCGGTCTTCAACGTCAAACATGGATTTATGCTTGACGGCTTGATTAATTTGAGCCAATTCAGGTTCTTTTTTGAATACTTCCAGCACATCCAGCCAGGTGAAGTCGTTGCGTCCACCCAGGCGTTTGATGACTTCCTGCAATAAGGCATAATCTTCAGGGGTGTCGAGCGTCCAGCGCAGGGTACCGAGATCCTCAGTGTGGTCCAACTGTACCACCTTGAAACGACCTTTCACTTCATAGAGATAGGGCAGCACGTGTTCACGGTCATGTTTTTCATCAGCCACGTGCCAGGCAAATGTCAGAGCGGCCATGGTGCAAACCTCTACGTCAAGGCCAATGGGGTAGGTGCGGTGGAAAGGAGGCGGCAGCCTGTTGCACGAAAAGTCAGCCTTCTGGTCGATCAAGGCCTGGATGGTCTTGTCGATCAGATCCGGGTCGATCAACGGGCAGTCGCCCGTAAGTCTGACAACGATATCTGCATGGTAAAGGGTGGCTGCCTGATAGTAGCGATCCAGCACATCGGGCAGGCTGCCGCGGAAAACATCGATCTTTTCATCATTGCACATCTTGACGATCGGCTCATCCGAGGGATCAATGGTTGTGGCAACCACGACACGGGTGATCAACTTTGACTGACGCACACGTTCGACCATGCGGCTGAGCACGGAGCGTCCGCCCAGGTCAAGCAATACCTTGCCCGGCAACCGGGTGGAACTCATTCGCGCTTGCAGAATGGCAACGATCTCAGTCATGGGACCCCACAGTGGAAAAAGCAGCATCATATGCTTTAAGTAAGACAGTGAAGTTCTTGCTCCAATCGGCACGTTTTTCAGCCAAGGTACGATTGCCGATCTTTATTTGGTTAAGCCTGCCTACCAATGAGGCAGCCAGTAAGATCTTTTGCGAACATATTTGTGAATCTCCATCTTTGAATAGCCAGCCCTGTTCACCTTCATTAATCCACTCGAGGTTGCCGGGGATGTCGGAAACCACGACTGGCAGTCCACAAGCCAGAGCTTCCATCAATGAAACGGATGATCCATCGCTGTGTGAAGCGCTGAGATAAATATCGGCACTACGATAAATATCAGGTAGTTCTTCAAGCGAAGCGTGCCCGCCGAAATGGACCTTATCCGTCAGGTCGTGGTCAAAAACGTATTGTCTGAATTGAGATTCTTGAGAACCTTTGCCAAAAAGCAAAAGGCGCAGATCAGGGTTCTCAGCGCAAGCCTCAGCAAAAGCTTTAAGCAGCACATCCACTCCGTAGAGTGGTGATAGCGAACGATTCGAAAGCAGCACAACCCTGTCTTGCCAGCCCAATTGCTCACGCAAAGGAGCGCCACCGGCAGGAGTAAAATGCTGCAAATCAACCCCCCATGGGAATTGGAAATAATTTTGTCTTGGAAACCCTAACGATTCCGCCTTCTTACCGACGGAAGCGCAATCACCGACCAGCACATCGGTTCGTTCCAGAGTGTAGCGGGTCACAAATTGTGAGAAAGGATTTTCATCCGCATCAAGCAGCAGATCGGAACCCCAAGACATGGAAACCAGGGGATGAAATCCCACCTTCGCAGTGTAATATGCCGCCGTTTGAATGGGGCCTGCATGAATAATATCGGGACGAATTCTTTCCAATACTTCTTTTAACCATTCGAGTTGTTCATTAAGTGTTTGTTCGGTATAAATTGGGTTGATCCCCTGCCATTCGATCTCGGTGATATTACCCGGCCATTGACGGCCAGCCTCAGGCTCCAGACACAGCACAAAGATCTGGTGCTCGGTGGCAGCCAGGGCCTGTGTGAACCTCAGATCATGCGGAGACTGAGTGCGGGTGAAATACAATACTTTCATGACGGCAGCTTCTGCTTAAGCCTCCAGGTCCGTCCAACGGATCTCTTTGCCAAAAGGCATATCATGCAAGGCAACCGTGCCGATGACATTACCTATTTGATCGGGTTTAATGGCGCCAGGGGTGGCGGGGCGTAAAATATCAAGGCTCTCGCGTGAGATCTTTTCACCGGCTTTGATGTCACGGGCAGCACGCAGACAACGGCGCTGAACCACGGTGGTGTCTTTTTCGTTGTCAGTAATGGTCTTGTCTGCTGAACCCAGCGCCCGTTCGAGTTCACGGGTGCGGTCCACCATTTCTTTCCAGGTTGCCGGGGTCATTGAGAAGGG
>DAIEPS010000026.1 GCA_027348305.1 Anaerolineaceae bacterium
CGAATCGAAGTTGCTTTACGCAAGTGTTTTGAGAGCATTGGCAAGAAACCGATAATACCCATTGAGACCATCGCCCAGCGTGCCGTGAATGTGGTGGCCAGTAAGTTCGACCGCCCCTCGGTTGAAGCCATCCAGGATATCGTTGAAATGACCCTGCAATCTTTGGGGGAGTTTTCCGCGGCCAAGCACTATATCCTTTATCGTGCTGAGCATGCCAAGTTGCGCCAATCACGCCCGGTGCCCAGTGATATCCGCCAGGCCTTTGAAGAATCGGATGCATTCTTTCCGACCCAGCTTCAAAAGTTCCAGTTCTACGATAAATACTCGCGTTTTAATTACGAACTGGGACACCGCGAAACCTGGGTTGAAACCGTTGACCGCGCCACGGATTATCTCATCGAATTATCTGACAAAAAGCTGCCTCAAGAAACTTACGACCGCATTCGTAAGGGCATTCTTGAGATGCGTGCCATGCCCTCCATGCGCCTGTTGGCCATGGCCGGCCCGGCAGCCCGCCGCAACAACATTGCCATCTATAACTGCTCGTACATGCCCGTCGACAGTATTGATTCGTTTGTCGAAGCCCTGATCATCTCGATGAGCGGTTGTGGTGTGGGATATTCTGTTGAAAAACAATATGTCGAGAACTTCCCGCGCGTCCATCGCCAGATCCCCGGCGAGGTGCCCACCATGGTCATCGAAGATTCAGCCGACGGCTGGGCTGAGGCACTGCGCAAAGGGCTGCAGACCTGGTTTGACGGCCATGATATGAAATTTGATTTCTCTGAGATCAGACCTGCCGGCTCACCCCTGCGCATTAAAGGTGGACGTGCTTCAGGCCCCGAACCCCTCAAGAAAATGCTTGAGTTCGTGCGCAGCCGTGTTTTGGCTCAGCAGGGCGGCTTCATCCGCCCCATCGATGCGCATGACATCATGTGCGAAGTGGGCAATGCGGCCGTTTCTGGCGGCGTACGCCGCACCGCAATGATCTCGCTCTTTGATTATGATGATATGGAAATGCGCAAATGCAAGAGCGGTGATTTCGAACGAGAGAACAGCCAGCGCTGGAATGCCAATAATTCATTGGTCTGGCCTGACCGCAAGCTGACCCAGCTTGAGATCTTCAATATCATCGCCGATATGCACATGTCTGGCCGCGGTGAACCCGGCATTTTCAACCGCCGCGCCGCGCACAACACCGTCCCCGCAAGACGCAAAAAAGTAGATTTTGGCACCAATCCCTGCGGCGAGATCGTACTGCGCCCTTATGAGTTCTGTAACTTGAGCATCGCGGTTGCACGCAGTGAAGACACCTATGAGACACTTCGTGAAAAGGTCGAACTGGCCACAATCATCGGCACCATCCAGGCCATGGCCACCAACTTCCCCGGCATGCGCGATATCTGGAAGCAGAACTGCGAAGAAGAACGCCTTCTGGGCGTGGATATCAACGGCCAACTGGATAGCTTGGTTGCCCAGGACCCCGAAGTGCAGGAAAAACTGCGCAAAGTGGCAGTGGAAACAAATGAAAAATATGCTGACTTGCTCGGAATAAACCGTTCTGCAGCAGTCACAACAGTGAAACCGTCTGGCAACTCTTCTCAACTTTTGGATTGCTCCCCTGGCATACATCCCCGCTGGTCGCCTTACTATGTCCGCAACGTACGCGTTGGCACACACTCGCCCATATTCAAAGTCCTGCGCGATGCCGGTGTTCCCATGAACCCTGAGAACGGTCAGACCATTGAAAACGCCACGACCTGGGTCGTTCACTTCCCGGTCAAAGCGCCGGAGCATTCCATCACGCGTGAATCGCGCTCCGCTTTGGTGCAGTGCGAGTACTGGCTGCAAAACAAGATGCACTGGACGGAGCATAACCCCAGTGTGACCATCACCTACAAACCAGACGAGATCATCGACATCATCAAGTGGGTTTGGGAGCATCAAGATGTGATCGGCGGCATGACCTTTTTGCCCTCCTATGATTCGCTTTTCAACCAGATGCCTTACGAACAGATTGATGAAGCGGAATACAACAAGCTGGCTGCAAAGTTCCCGAACATCGATTTTTCAAAGCTCTATTATTACGAAGAAAAAGATCTCACCACCGCAGCCCAGGAATTAGCCTGTCTTGCGGGAACTTGCTCGATCGAGTTCTAGTTTTTATTCAGGGTGACGTGACACCCCCTGGATGAACGCTCAACCTTGACCATTTTTGCGGATATCAAACAGGTTGGCAGAAATTATCGCCAATCTGTTTGATCTCATTTCATAATAAAAGAGGCCACTTCCCCGCAGCTTGCTGCGATGAAAGTTTATTATTTTTTGCCTCACCCCAAACCCCTCTCCATCCTCAGATGGAGAGGGGCAGTGGAGAGGCCTGAGAAAAAGTGTTTTTTGTAGACTTAAAATATAAAATGAACTAGATACCCAGTAGCGTGCTACAGTGAGTTTTCATTTTACTAATTTAATGATCAGGAGCGGAGAAGTGACTTCTTTGAAGGGAAAAGTGATCCTGGTGACAGGCGGCGCACACCGTGTGGGCAGATCCATCGCATTGGCGCTGGCGCAAGAAGGCGCCTCGGTTGCCATTACCTATCACACCTCACAAAAAGACGCACTTCAAACCGTGGAAGAACTCAAGGCGCTTGGTGTTCAGGCTGTGGCTTTCTTTTGCGACCAGACCGACATTTCACAGGTCCAAAAAACGGTGACGGATGTACACACCTTTTTCGGCCGCCTGGATGGACTGGTCAATAACGCCGCCATCATGCAGGAAATCCCGTTTCTCGAGATCACCCCTGAAGACTGGGCACAAACCATGGATACCAACGCCAGGGCGCCATTCTTCTTTACCCAGGTCGCCGGCAGGTTAATGCTGGCAGGCGAGGGCGGCGCAATCGTCAACATCCTGGATGAAAGCGCGCAGGTTCCCACCCGCTACTATATCCATCACAGCGCTGCCAAAGCGGCCTTGCGCATGCTCACCCTTTCAACCGCTTTGGCGTTGGCGCCCAGCATCCGCGTCAATGCAGTGCTGCCCGGCCCGGTCTTGATGCCCGAGGGCGGCGACGAAGAACGCTGGAAGAGACTTGAAAAGAATACACCACTCAAACGCCTGGGTTCGCCTGATGACGTTGCAAGGGCGGTTGTCTATTTAATGAAGGAAGAATTCATCACCGGGCAGGTTTTGGTGGTGGATGGCGGCCGCACGATCAAATAATCTGTATTGGAGTTAGTGCATGGGTTCAGTGTTGTCAGCAGCAAAGATCAGAGACCTGCAAAAGAAAGATCCCCCCTTGATCGAAGGGCTGCTGGATCCTCATCAGCAGATCCAGCCCAACGGTGTGGATCTCAGTCTGTATTCCGTGCAGGCTTTTCAATCCGGCGGCCAGCTTGGGTTCACCAGTGCCGAACGCGTACTGCCTCAATTGACGGCCATTGATTTTAAAGACGGCTGGGTGGATCTGCCGCAGGGGCAGTACCTGGTGACCTTTAACGAGATCGTGCACCTGCCGGTGGAAGTGATGGCGCTGGGTCGTCCGCGCTCAAGCCTGCTGCGCATGGCTGTTTCGGTGGGCACAGCGGTTTGGGATGCGGGCTATAATGGACGCAGTCAGAGTTTATTGATGGTTTACAACCCGGGTGGTGTGCGGCTGGCGCAAAACGCACGCCTGTTGCAGTTGGTTTTCTTTGAAATTGACGGCGGTACCCACGCCTATGACGGGTTCTTCCAAAACGAAAATATCCACCTACCCAAACAGAAGGATGCATTATGAAAATTACGGCTTATGTATCTGGGGCTCTCACCGGCGGAGATGAGATCGAATTACTTAAGCATTTTTATGAGCGAATTGCTGAAACATGCAAAAGTGCGGGTATTGAGGCTTATTTACCTCATCTTGTCTCTGACCCGATCGGCAACCCGAACATGACGCCGGATGAAGTCTACGATCTCGACCGTCGCCAGGTGTTGGCATCCAATTTGCTGGTGGCTTATGTGGGCTATCCCTCGTTGGGCGTCGGCCAGGAGATCGAGATAGCCCGCGAGAACAACATCCCCGTCGTGATGCTGATGGAAAAGGACCGCAGAATTTCGCGCATGGCACGCGGAAACCCCGCCGTGGTGGCAGAGATCCACTTCAAGGATTATGACGATGCGCTTCAGCAGCTTTCTCACTGGTTGAAGGAGTGGAAGGCATGACCCAGTTTGACCGCACCTACAGCGATTGCCTGCGCCAGATCCTTGACCACGGCATCGAAGAGGTCAATGAGCGTACGGGGCACAGGGTCAAGGCGCTGCCCGGGCTGCACTTTAGCCTGGATGCGGGTTTTCCCCTTTTAAGTCTGCGCAAGATCGCGCCGCGCGTCTTCGCCGCAGAGCAGGTCTGGTTCATGATGGGCAGCCGCAAGCCGGTGGAATTCATCGACCAGTATACAAAAATTTGGAATGATTTCACCAACATCAATGGTGTGGTCAATTCGGCATACGGCTTTCGCTGGCGGCAGTTCTTTGGCCGCGACCAGATCGGGCTGCTGATCAAGCTGCTCGAAAAAGAACGCAGTTCACGCCATGGCGTGGTGATCGGCTGGGACCCCGCCTCGGACGGCCTGAACCCTTATCTCAAAAAGAAGAATGTACCCTGCCCGATCTCGTTCACGGTCAACATCATTGGCGACCGGCTGCATTTTCACACCATCTTCCGCTCCAACGATATGGTGGTGGGCTGCCCGTTTGATGTGGCCGGCTTTGCCCTGCTTCAGCGCATGCTGGCCGCGCGCCTTGGTGTGGGGGTGGGGGTCTATTCTCATTCCATTTCAAACGCGCATATCTATGATGTGCATTATGAAGCGGCTGAAGAATTGATCCACCGTACAGGGCAGGAAAAGGAAATTGAGCTCAATGCCCAGCCGGATTGGTTTGCGCGCGCTGAGAAGGGCGACATCACCCTGGTGGATGAGATCGTGCAGATTTTGGAACCGCAGTATAACCCTTCGCCGCCCATCAAAGGACTGCCGGTGGTGTTGTAATTGAATATTAAAATGATAACTTAGCGTCAAATTGAATCAATGAGTTTGTTATTCTGCCTCACCCCACCTCCTTCGCTTCGCAAACGAGGTTTACCCCTCTCCGTCCCATGGATGGAGAGGGGCAGGAGTGAGGCCGGAGTAAAAACGATTTTATTTTGGAAGAATATTAAATTACAGTTTTGTTTTTAAAATCTTTTCTCATCTACAAGGTAGGTTTGATGGCAGATCCCGCTCCCGTTTTTAGAGGTGCAACCCTTAAAGAACTCCTGGCTGAAGCGCATGACTACGTGGTCAGTCACGGTGTGAAGCGCGAGTCATCCCGCGGCAGTACCTATTCGGTTAAAGCTCTCACCCTCGTCTGGGAAAACCCCTCGAATTCGGACGAGAATTATTGGGGCTGGTCGCGGGAAGCCGCGGATTTCTACCAACAGATCTTTGTGGATGGCAGGCCTGAGAACCGGCCTGAGCGGCTGGCTGAAAAGGGCGACTATATCTTCCCATACACCTATGCGGCGCGCTCGCGTTTTTGGGATGGCGGCTGGGGATACATCCAGGCTGTACTGCGCGCCACCCAAAGATTGGGCGGTGATTCTGCGGCAGTCACTAAGACGCAGGGCGCCTTTTTTATCTACCTTAAGGCTGCGGGTGAACTGGTTCACCTTCAAGTAATATTGGCCGTTTGGGATTGGCTCGGCAGCCAGCAGATGGCTGCCTTCCTTGAGAATCCTTTCACAGTGGATTCGTTCATGGCAAGATCCCGCGTTGATCAACTGAAACGTGTGATCAATGAAATCGAAGACAACCCTGCTTCACGCAGGGCGGTGACAGTCTCTTTCGTTTACCCCGAACTGGATCAGCGCATGAAACCCCTGCTGGGCATTCCGCCTTACCAGTTCTTTCAACTGCTTCCGGGTGAAGCAGCCGAACCGCTGCATTCCTTCCACGTGCACCGCTCGCTGGATGCCGGCCAGGGCGTGCTGCTGGACTTCATGCACGACTACTATTGGCTGGCCGAAGCGGCAGCTCGGGTCAACCGTCCGCTGGGCACGGTTACGGTCACAGCAGGGGACTTCCACGTTTACCTGCCGTCGGAAGCAGCGCCCGCTGTCGACCGCATCGAAAAATGGTTGATGGATGTCACGGACGGCTATCAGGCTGGTCTTGGTGTGCCAGAGAAACTGCTGCAAAAAGAAAACTATCAACAAAATGCATTGAGAATTTATTCCTTATTGGGAGATGCGCAATGATCTTAACCAGCCAGCAAATCATGGAAAGAATCAATAAAAATGAGTTGGTCTTTTCACCCCAGATCGACAAGTTTCAGATCCAGCAGCACTCGGTGGACTTGCGCCTTGGCTTCTCTTTTTTACTGCCCAAGGCATGGGAAATCACCAACGAAGGCCGCGTAGCAGTGCGCACCGATCACCTCGATACCAACCATAAGTCCATGCGCCACACGCTGGTGGAGCTTGAAGAAGGACAGGTCTTTGATATATTGCCCGGTGAATACGTGGCGGTGACCACGCTTGAAAAGATCAAACTGCCAGACGATCTGATGGCGATCTTGTATCCGCGCTCTTCTGTCAATCGTAGAGGCCTCTCGATCGACCTCACCGGTGTGGTGGATGCCGGCTACGAGGGGAACCTGCTCATCCCCGTGCGTAACAACACCCAGTCCCAGGTCATCCGCATGTACCCGGGTGAACGTATCTGCCAGGTGGTGTTTGAAGAGATCAACGGTGCGGTCAACGTCAAGCAAAGCCGCTGGCAGAACTCGGATGTGATCGTCACTATTAAGGAAGAACGCAGCACCTCCGAGATGGAGTTTGTGCGCAAGGGCAACATCACAGGACTGAAAAAGGAATTTCCGCTGGAATAAATAATTTGATGAAGTCTTTTTTCGGTGATTATTAACCAAAAATGATTTGTGATTACCGCCTCACCCCTGCCCCTCTCCATCCCGCGGATGGAGAGGGGCGAGAACCTATGTACCCGAGCGGAGCGAGAGGCATTGGGGTGAGGCCCGAGCAAGAAAATGGAGGAAATTCAATTAATTATAAAAAAAAGATACCCTTCTTTTCATTAGGGTATCCTTTTTTGATTTTTTCCTCAATCAGGCCGGCAGCAAGCGGTTATTGATCTCCAGCACGTCCTGCGGATAGCGGGTCAGATCCTGCACCAGGCGTTCGACATCAGAGCCGTACTGCAAGCGGCGGGCAAGGTAGGCGAATTCATCGCTGTCGTAGGGTGGAATGTTGACATCCTTGGCGTTGCCTCTCACCACCCGCAGTGAATCGATCAGCCAGCGCATGAAGGTATGTGCCTTGCGCAGCCGGTCGTAATCTTCAGTGGAAAGAAACCCGGCCTGATGCAGCGCCGCCATGGCCGCACGAATGTTGGTCAGCCTGAGGGTTTTATCTTTGACGCCGTAATTGATCTGCAATCCCTGCACCAGGTATTCAATGTCCACCAGTGCGCCGGGGCTGAACTTGGCATTGAATGTGCCGGCGGCCACCAGGTGGCGTACCTGTTTTTCGCGCATGGCGCGCATGGCGGTCACGTCAAAGAGTGTGCCGTTGTAGACGAATTCGTCGCGCAGCTTGCTCAATTGCTCGCCTAAATCCTCATCCCCGGCAATCGGACGCAGCTTGACCAGCGCCTGCCGTTCGTAAGGCCAGGCAGGGCCCTCCGGTGCATAATACTTGGTAAATGATTCAAGCGAGACGGCCTGGCTGCCTGCCTTACCGTAGGGCCGAAGCTGCAGATCGATGTGAAAGACACCTTCCTGCCGCGCCTTGATGGCCTGCAACAGCGATTGGACGAGTTCTTCGTAGAAATTACTGACCGCGATATGTTTTGATCCGCTGGTTTCTCCCTGGCCGCGGTAGACCAGCATGAGTTCGATGTCCGAGGCAAAGCCGAGTTCGCGCCCGCCGCACTTGCCCAGCGCCAGCAGTAATGCCTTGGCGGGTTGGTGATTCACAAGTTTCGGTTGTCCGTAAAGTTTTACCAATTCCTTCTGGCAGTGATCAATCGCCAGCCCGAGGACGACTTCGACCAGGTCGGTGAGTTCTTCAGAAAAAGTGCCGAATTCGGCGGTGTATCCAAGGATGTGGCGCATGTCGATGCGGAACATCTCGCGGTCTTTGAAGGCATTCAATCCCTCGCGCCAATTGGCGGCTTTGGCAACCGCTTTTTGCGCTTCTTTCTCAAGTTGCTGGCGGTTGAAGGCGGTTTCCAGCGTGTTGACATCCCGCACGATGGGGAAAAGATTGGAATACTGCATGCGTAAAAAGTCATCCCACAAGAAGTCGCTGACCCCCAGCAGTTTGGCCAGGGCATTCAGTACTTCAGGGCGTTCAATGCGTGCGAATTCGTCCACCCAATTGGGGCGTTCAAAGAGTTGGTGCAAAAACTCCCTGAAGTGCAGCATGGCGCTTTCAGGGTTCGGAGAGTAAGGCAGCAGGTGGGTGAAATGTTTGATCAGCACCGCGGCTGCACGCAGTTCACGCTGCTTTTCGGGTGAGAGGATCTTTTGACCGTTCTCATTGGTGACATGCAGCACGTCACTGGCTTGGTTTCCGACGGATTGCACCAGCATGCGCACAATGTTGATGTGGCTGAGCGCCAGCGCGTTGCTGAATTCATACAAGAAGCCCGCCGTGTCTGGTGCACTGATGCGCAGCACGGTGTATTTTTCGTCTTTTTCATTATCAATTTCAATTTCCACCGGGTAAAGCGGCATGCCTTCGGTGGGGGTTTCGTGGAAGGTGGCGCCAACCCGTTTGACCAGGTCGCCCTGGGCTTCGCGCCGCCGGCCGGTCTTGATCTTGGTGATCAACTCCATGAGGTCATCTGCGTACCTCGTCCACATCTCGTGTTGGATGGACTCACCGCCCACTGAACGCACCATGAAGACATCCACGATCTTTTTCAATCCGCGGTCGGCGCTGGCATTTTCTTCGGCTTCGTAAGTGAAAACGTGACTTTCCAGAATATCCAAACCGTAAAGGTACATCAAACCGCAGATGATCGAAAGCACACCTAGGTAGTCGTAGCCGACAACGGTCACACGCCAGCGGTTCTCATCCACGGCCCTGGGTTCAACGATGACCGGCTTTTCGCTGGTTAGCAGGTCGGTCAAATGCGCGTGGTGTGCGATCTCTTGAGGGCTGAAGGTGGTGGCATAAGAGGCATCCATGCGGGCGACGTGCTGTTGGATCTTCAATGCATTTTCAGGCACGGCAGCCGGTTCAGCGGGTTGGTCCCCGACATATTTCAAAAAGATGGTACGCAGCGCCAGGGAATGTTTTTCATAAGCCTGGGTGAAGCGTTCGCCGGCCCCCTGGCCTTCGAAACCGAGACGGCGGGCGATCAGCGAGAGCGAATGTTCATCCGAGGGCAGGGTATAGGTCTGCTGATAATCTGTGATCTGAAGGTAATGCTCGATGGTGCGCAAGAAGATATAGCCGTCGGTGAGGATGCGCGCCTCTTCCGGCGTGATCAATTTTGCATCCCGCAGCAGGGGAATGGCTTTAAGCGTTGAACGCGTGCGGATGGAGGAATGCGTTAACTGCAGCGATTGGACTACGAACTCCACGTCGCGGATAGAACCTGCCCCAAGTTTGACCTCGCCCCACTTGCGGCCTTTCTCGAGAAGGAATTCTTCGGTACGCTGCTTCATCGAGAAGATGCCCGCGCGCACCTCATCCGCGGGGATGCTGAAGAGCAGGGGTTCCACTTCTTTACGCAGTTCCTCGCCGAAGGCCAGGTTGCCGGCAATCGGCCGCGCCTTGAGGAAGGCTTGTTTTTCCCACAATAGCGCGGATTGTTTGTAGTAGCGCAGATACCCCTCAAGCGTGGTGACCAGCGGGCCGTCGTGCCCCCACGGCCGCAGTCGCATATCCACGCGGTAAAGGAATCCCTCCCCGGTGGATTTGGAGAGGATATCGATCAATGATTTTGCAAGCTTGAGGTTGTTGTCTGAATCCTGTTTGGTGATAAAGAGCAGGTCAATATCGGAGCTGTAATTGAGTTCGCGGGCGCCGAGTTTGCCCATGGCCAGCACGGAAAAATTGGCGGCTGAGACACCGGTTTCGTCAACCGCCAGCGCAAGGCACGCCCTGGATAAGCCGATGGCCATGCGCGAAAGCTGAGAAAAGACCGCCCGCAGGTCGAAAAGGTCAAGAAAATCGCTGACCCCGATGCGCAAAAGTTCCCTGCGTTGGTAGCGGCGCAGGGCATTCAACCGGTCAAGGTACTCTTTCTTTGACTGCCAGGCAGCCTGACCTTCGCTGTGGAACTGGTCCACGGTTTTTCTTTCGGTCAGCAGCTTGCGCTCGCCCAGCAGGCGGATGGCATCCGGAGTGCCCAATAGAATTTCAGTCAGAAATGGGCTGGTTGAAAAAAGAGTCACCAAAATTTCCACCAGGCGGGGGTTTTCCTGCAGGTCAGAAAACAATGCTGCCCCGAAAGCATCCACTAGGCGCTCAAAGTGGACCAATGAGCGGTCCGGGTCTGCGGCATCGCTGAGGGCCGGGATCAACCACGGCAGCAGGTCTTGCATCTCATTCGGGTAGGCTGAGATCAGGCGGTTAAGAATATTTTGAGCGTTTTGTTCATCCGCAAAAAGGGTTCCCCCAAGAAGCCGCGAAATGGCATGGTTTGGATCGGTGATGTTCTTTTCTGCTTTCATATGGGACTCGTCCATGAGAATAAACCTGCCTGGAGTAAACCTAAGGTTATTGAAGTTTGTTTTTCGTTCTTTCGTAATTAACTTGCCAAGTTTCTCTGGCCTCTCCCCTGCCCCTCTCCATCTTTAGATGGAGAGGGGTAAGCCCCCACACGCGACGCGAAATTTGCGTCCCCGAGCGATTTTTGCGAGTGGGAAGCGTTGGGGGCGGGGTGAGGCAATGAAAACTAAAAAAAATTTTCGCCGCAAATTACAGGAAATCCCTTTTTGTGATTATACAGTAAGTGCAGTGTTTGGCTGTTGATAAAACCACTCTATTATCTTATTCCAATTGGCTCTTGAAAAAAGTACCCATTCGGGTAATATACAGGGTAAGGCAGGTTGCCTATAATCACTAAATACTTTTTATAGGACTTATAGAACTTTTAGTAATAATTTTGTTTTCTAAAGGAGAGAACTCATGGCAAAGACAGTGAAAGAAGTACTTGAATTAGCAAAGAATGTAAAAATGGTTGACCTGCGATTCATTGACTTGCCGGGAACCTGGCAGCATTTCACCATTCCCGCTCACCGATTATCTCTGGATCTATTTGAAGAAGGTATTCCCTTTGATGGTTCATCCATCCGCGGATTCCAGGAAATTCATGAATCTGACATGCTCTTGTTGCTCGATCCCGATACCGCCTTCGTTGATCCTGTAGCACCCTTGCCAACCCTGGTCATCAGTTGCGATGTTTACGATCCCATCACCAAACAGCCATACAGCCGCGATCCCCGCTATGTAGCCCGTAAGGCCGAAGCCTATTTGAAGCAAACCGGAATCGGCGACACTGCCTTCTTTGGTCCCGAAGCCGAATTCTTCATTTTTGATAACATTCGCTATGGAAGCAGCACCAACGAATCCTTCTATGAGATCGACAGTGCTGAAGGCTGGTGGAACAGCGGTGACAAGAGTAAACCCAACATGGGCGGACAGATACTGCCCAAACGCGGATATTTCCCCGTCCCTCCCACAGATACCCTCCAACTGCTGCGCAGCCAGATCGTCATGGCGCTTGAAGAAGCAGGTGTTGAAATGGAAATTCACCACCATGAAGTTGCTTCTGCCGGACAGGTTGAATTGGGTATGAAATTCAATACTCTGATCCGCATGGCTGATCAGCTCTTAACCTACAAATACATCGCCAAAAACGTGGCGCGACAAAATGGCAAAACCGCCACCTTCATGCCAAAACCTGTCTTCGGAGATAACGGCTCAGGCATGCACGTACACTCATCCATCTGGAAGAACGGCAAGAACGTCTTCTTTGATGCCTCCGGTTATGCCCAACTCTCCGACACAGCCAAGTATTATATCGGTGGTTTGTTGAAGCATGCTCCTTCTCTGTTAGCTTTGACCAACCCGACCACCAACTCTTACCGCCGTCTGGTTCCTGGTTTTGAAGCACCCGTCAACCTGGCTTACTCACAGCGCAACCGCTCTGCTGTCTGCCGTATTCCGGTGACCAGCAGCGAGAAATCCAAACGTGTTGAATTCCGCGCCCCGGATGCCACCAGCAACCCCTACCTGTGCTTTTCTGCTTTGTTGATGGCCGGTCTGGATGGTATTCAGAACCGTATTGACCCAGGCAACCCAGTGGATAAGGACCTGTATGAATTGCCGCGCGAAGAAGCAAAAATGATCAAACAGGTTCCAGGTTCGTTGGGTGATGTTTTGATCGCACTCGAAAATGACCATGATTACCTGCTCAAAGGTGATGTCTTCACCAAGGATCTACTTGAAGCTTACATTGCTTACAAACGCCAGAATGAGCTTGACCCCGTGCGCATCCGCCCGGTGCCTTACGAATTCGTGCTTTACTACGATATTTAGTTCATTTCCTGTCTCTCCTTTAGACGGTTTTAAAAACCTGGCAGGTGTTCAAGCACCTGCCAGGGTTGTTAACGACAGGATTGTTTTTTGACGTGCTACAATTACCAGAGCAGGATGCCAACCATGAATGAACAAACCGCCGATTCCCGACTTTATGATGCACTGGCCAGTCTGAACCAGATTGGCGCCACCGTCAACCAGATTGGACAGGACGGCAGGGTGAGTGTTGAAGATACCCTGAAGTTGATTGTTGCCAGCGCCATCCAGGTGGTGCAGGGAGCATCCGCGGTGATCTATTCTTACGATCATGTGCTTGAGAAATTTATTAATGCTTCGCGTGTGACGGCCGGCGTCTTGGATAACGGTTCTTTAAGTGATGAACCCCGACCCTACGGGCTTGGCTTTCGCGCCATCCAGCAGCGGAGGCGTGTGCTTTCTTATGAAGAAAAAGGCATCAACATCCATCCCGCACGCGCCATGGCCGGCGCCAGGGTGATGGGCTGCTTTCCGTTGATCGTCGCAGATTTTCCGGTGGGTGTCCTTTACGTGTACCTTCAGGATGAACGCGAGTTCAGCCAGCTTGAACTGTTGATGCTGGA